>NZ_JAOCHX010000130.1:0-509 GCF_029843245.1 Empedobacter sp. GD03739
GTTTAAAACTGGCGATGAACTCCAAAACTTTCTCAAAGACTTACAAAAGCGAGGGATTGAAAAAATGTTAGAAGGTGAGTTAGATGCTCACCTGGATTACGACAAGTATGATTTACGCAAGCAAGAAAATGCGCGTAATGGTTATTCTAGCAAAAAGATAAAAACGAGTTATGGCGAAGAAGAAATAAAGGTCCCTAGAGATCGTGATGCTAGTTTTAATCCGATGCTTATCCCTAAACGAAAAAGCATGGTAGAAGGCTTAGAAAACGTTATTGTATCGCTTTACGCCAAGGGAATGTCCGTTTCTGATATTGAAGAACAGATCAGAGAGGTCTACAATTTTGACGTTTCTCAATCCACGATTTCTCGTATAACAGATGCTATCACCTCTGACATTATAGCTTGGCAAAATCGTCCATTAGAACCTGTTTATTTAATCGTTTGGATGGACGGAATTGTTTTTAAGGTTAGAGAAGGTTCCAAAGTAATTAATAAAACCATTTATATCG
>NZ_JAOCHX010000014.1:0-65661 GCF_029843245.1 Empedobacter sp. GD03739
ATGTCCAATTTCGTGAACAGCGATATCATTACTTTTAAAATTAACTGTTGTCGTCGCAAATTCTCCTCCAGAACCACCATAAAAAGGAGAATTAACAAGAATTACAACTTGACTATAATTGGGAATATTATCTTTCAGAACTTGTAATACCTTTTCATTTTTCGTTGGAACAACTAAACGATGAATTCCAGAAATATCAAAACTACTTCCGAAAATTGTATTTGGATTAGTTTTCGGAACTTCATATTTCTTTACAAATTTATTATAACGTTCAGGTAACTGATCCCAATCTACTTTTTCTGTGGGACATTCTTTGGTAGAATATGGGTGAATTGCACCAGATTCCTCAGAAATACTATTTATAACAAATACATTAAAATAATTGATATATTGACTTAATGGTTCCGTTTTGAAAAAATAGTCTGTAAATCGTTTTGCATCTTCTTTATAATATTTTAATTCGTCTTTTGTATAACCATCTGCTAAAACAACAAGGTTGATAATGTTTTTATCACTTCCCTGATATTGTAAGGTATCAATTTCGAATTTTTGTGCTGATAGAGTTGAAACTGTAAATAGAGTGGTGGCTAGAAAAAATAATCTTGTTCTCATAGTTGTATTTTGAAAAAATAATACGCAATATAGTAAGATAGATTTTTTTAATGAAATTTTGATTTTAAATATTTATTATCGGATAGGAGTTCTTAAATCATTATAAAACTGAAGAATATATTGTATTTTTAACACAAGAAATAATCTTGAACCAACTATGAAAATCAAAACCAAAAAGTTTCTGAAAAAATCTTTTTATACTTTACTTATTTTAGGAATTGGAAGTCTTTTGTTCACAGCTTTTGCAAATTATAAAATAGAAAACTCAACGGAAGAATTTGTCACAGATAAATTAGAGATTTTACCTAAAACCAAAGTTGCGATTGTATTGGGAACAGCGCCAAATTTGGTGAGTGGTTATCAAAATTATTACTTTACGTATCGTATAGAAGCTGCAACAGAATTGTATCAATCAGGAAAAGTAACGTACTTTATTTTGAGTGGAGATCATGGTCGAAAAAACTACAACGAACCTGAAGCAATGAAACAAGCCTTAATAAAAAATGGAGTTCCAGAAAATGTGATTTATTTGGATTATGCAGGTTTTAGAACATTAGATTCTATGATTCGTGCAAAGGAAATTTTTAGTCAGAATGAATTTATTGTAGTTTCCCAAGAGTTTCACAATCAACGAGCAGTTTATATTGCACGTCAAAACGGAATTAATGCGTATGGTTACAGTGCAAAAGATGTCAATAAACATGCTGGATTAAAAACAAATATCCGCGAGTATTTTGCTCGAACGAAAGTTTTTATTGATAGCTTTTTTGGTGTTCAACCAAAGTTTTTAGGAGAGAAAATTGAGATAATTTAATTTTTATTCAATGAATAAAGATATAAAGCAAATAATGAGTAAAATGCTTCTAATTCAATCTTCTGATTGCATTTTTATTTATGGTAAACACAATTTTAAAATAAATAATGAATTAGATTTTACTTTTGATTTTGAAGAATTAGTAGAGTTAAATATTGTAGAAAATAATATTGAGAAGAATCTTTTTACTTCCATCATTAGTCATTGTAAAGGAATTATTAAAAATAATTTTATTGTTGATTTGACTAGTTACAGAAACGCTGAGAATTTATATGTGTATTTAAAGGAAACATCCGAGTATTATGTTATCATTTCAATCGGAGAATACCAACCTAGTTTATATAGAATTTATATAGAAGGTGTCTTTTTGAAAATGTTTTAGGAAAATTATTTGAATTAAAAAGAGAAACCAAACTAATGATTTCTCTTCTAATATTTTTATTTCAAACTACTAAAATATCCTCTTAAAATAGCATCGTTAGCTGAATTTCGTGTATCAATTTCCAAAATCTTCGGACGATCACTTTCTGCATAAAAATCGTTGAACGAATTTTCTAAATCAGTTAAATTCGAAACAACATTGTATTCAAAATCATACATTTTAGCCAAATGTTCGGCAGTGAAATGGTGTTTTGTTTCAAAATAATCTTCAACAACATCGGTTTCAGAAGGACCAGGAATAAATTTGAAAATATTTCCGCCTCCATTATTAATCAAAATAATTCTGAAATTATTTGGCATATTGACATTCCACAACGCATTCGAATCATAGAAAAATGAAATATCGCCCGTAATCATCACCGTATTTTGACCAGAAGCGATGCAAGCGCCAATTGCTGTCGACGTAGAACCATCAATTCCACTTGTTCCGCGATTACAGAAAACAGGATTCGAATTGTTATGATCGAACAATAATCCGTAACGAATAACTGTCGAATTTCCGTACTGAATTTGCCAATTTTTAGGATAGTTTCTGATAATAGAATCAAATGCTTTCAAATCACAAAACGGAATCATATTGATGTAATTTTTGTGTTTGATATTATTCGCTTCTCGTATCGAATTCCATGTAGTGTAATATTCAGATTCTTTTGGGTTGACAAACGGAACAAATTGCTCTAAAAACAATTCAGGTTTCGTCTCAATTTTATCTGTTAACGCTTGGAAAGTGTCTGGTTGCCAATATTCGTCTAAATGCCAATGTTGCGTTGGTTTTTGATCACGTAAGAATTTTTTAATTTTTTTCGAAACGACATTTTGCCCAATTGTCAATAATATATCAGGTTTCAACGCTTCTAATTCTTCTTCTGAATAAGGGAAAATAACTTGATCTATTTTATTGAAAAATCGTTCATCATGAATATTTGACGTTACTTCTGTCAACACAACAACCGAATCATCTTGCGCCAATTGTTTCACAAAATGATCAAATTCGGCATCAGGATGATGTAATCCGACCAAAATCATTTTACGCGTCGAAGCATTCCAACGTTTCATCAAATCAATCACATCAATTTCTGGATAATCTTTTGCAGGAATTGTTATCGTATCAATTTCAATATCTGGCGTTGTTACAGATTCGTACAAAGGTTCAGAAAAAGGCATATTGATATGAATTGGCGCAGATTTGTGCATACAATCAATCAATGCATATTTCGTCAACAACATATTTCGAGTTAAATCATCTGTTTCTTCACTTTCGGAAAGCTGAACATTATGAACAGAATGTTGCTCGAATAAATTATTTTGACGAATGGTTTGTCCATCAAAATTATCAACTAAATGTTCGGGACGATCGGCAGAAAGCACAATTACAGGAACATTTTGAAAAAAAGCTTCCGTAATTGCTGGATAATAATTTGCCGTTGCCGAACCAGAAGTACAACAAACCACAACAGGTTTTTGAATTTGCTGAGCCATTCCCAAAGCGACAAATCCAGCCGAACGCTCGTCGATTACACTATAAGTTTTGAAACGTTTGTCATTCGCAAATTGCATGGTTAATGCTCCGTTTCGAGATCCTGGCGATAATACGATATGATCAATTCCGAAAGCCAAAAAAGTTTCAGCAATCAATTGAACATTTAATTTATTTGATATTTTTCTCAACGTAGTTGTCTTAAATTATAAAAGGTTTTGATTAGCAAATTTACTAAACAAAACCTTTCAAAAAGTATGATATTTTTAAGAATTAAGTATGTAAACCTCCGTCTACACTCAAAACTTGTCCTGTTACATAACTTGATAAATCTGAAGCTAAGAATAAACATGCATTTGCAACGTCTTCTGGCTGTCCTCCACGTTTTAATGGAATTCCATTGCGCCATTCTTCAACCACTTTTTGATCTAAAACTTCTGTCATTTCAGTTTCGATAAAACCTGGTGCAATTGCATTACAACGAATGTTACGAGAACCTAGTTCTAACGCAACAGATTTAGAGAAACCAATTAAACCAGCTTTAGATGCAGCATAATTTGCTTGTCCAGCATTTCCTTTGATTCCAACGATAGAAGACATGTTCACTATAGATCCAGAACGTTGTTTCATCATCGGTTTGATCACTGCTTTTGTTAAGTTGAAAGCCGAATTTAAATTTGTTTGAATTACTTTTTCGAAATCCTCTGCAGACATTCTCATCAACAAATTATCTTTCGTAATTCCAGCATTATTAATTACAATATCAACTTGACCAAACTCAGCAATTACATCTTCCACTAATTTTTGAGCAGCTTCGTAATCAGAAGCATCAGATTGATATCCTTTTACTTTACCGAATTGTCCCAATTCTTCTTCCAAAGCTTTTGCTTTTTCTACAGAAGAAGCATAAGTAAAGGCAACGTTAGCGCCATTTTTCACAAAAACTTCAGCAATACTTTTTCCAATACCGCGAGTTGCGCCTGTAACGATTGCTGTTTTACCTTGCAATAAATTCATGTTTATAGGTATTATATATTGCTTCAAAAATACGATTTTTTGTGAGAGTTAAAAATGTTAAAAAATACTTTATCAATTTTATTTAACATTTTATGGTATTATAATTGAAAATATTGATTGTTATAACCAATAAAATAATAAAAACATGAAGAATCTATTGAAATTTTTGGCGGTAACATTTTTCGCCTTATTTGTATTCACAGCTTGTAATGATGATGACGATCCAGCTAACAACGATTTTTTTGCAGGAACTTACAAAGGAAGTATAAGTTATAAAGACGCGAATAATTCATTATCAACTCAAAGTGGTAGTGTGTTTGTAACAAAAATTGCAAGCGGAACAAAGTATAATTTTGCTTTTTCTGATAAAATTCCAGATTTAAACGGTGTTGAGTTTGAGAAAAAAGGTGACAATACTTTGGTGAGTGTTGGAGCAGATGAATTATCTTATATTAGAATTGATAATGCTAAATTGACAATTCTTTACACAAAAGACGGTAAAACTTGGACTGCAAATGCAACAAGATAATTTTTAGGAATAATAATATAAAAGACGTTCAGTAGTGAGCGTCTTTTTTTTTGTACAATATTTTGAGCTGAAAATAGTTAAATATAAAATGATGTTTTATGAGAACGATTGCATGTTTTGCTTCAGTATTAATGATGATATTTTCTTGTAATAATGAGGATGATAGCCAGAATACTATTTATAAAGAAAAATATGAAAGACGATTTATTATTTTTCAAGATTCTTTAGGAGGAATTGTACAAGATAGTGGAGTAGTGCAAGTTTCTCAATCTAAGAATTTATATAAATTTGATTTTATCACAACTCAAAAAATTGATCCAATAGAAAATATTCAAATGGAAATGACAGGAAGCAATTCGTTACGAAATGTGGGTTGGACACCAACAAAACTGATTATGCTTTCTAGAGATAGTATCAATATTTCTTACAAAGAAGGAAAACGATATTGGTTAGTCAATTCGATTAGTAAAAATTAATCATAAAAAAATCCACTCAATATTGAGTGGATTTTTTAGTATGATTTAAAATTTCAGATTATAATCCGAAAGCTGTTTTAATTTGATCTACGAAGTCTAATTTTTCCCAAGTGAATAATTCAACTTCAACTTCAACAACATCTTGTCCATTAGCAGATTCAAAACGTTTCGAAACCATTTTTGGTTCTCTACCTAAGTGTCCGTAAGATGCAGTTTCTTTGTAAATTGGGTTTCTTAATTTTAATCTTTGTTCGATAGCGAAAGGCTTCATATCAAAGATTTCAGAAACTTTTGTAGAAATTTCTCCTTCAGTTAACTCAACTTTTTGAGTTCCGAAAGTATTTACTAATAAAGAAACTGGAGCAGCAACACCAATTGCATAAGAAACTTGTACTAAAACTTCGTCAGCAACACCAGCTGCAACCAAGTTTTTTGCAATATGACGCGCAGCATAAGCAGCAGAACGGTCAACTTTTGATGGATCTTTTCCTGAGAAAGCCCCACCACCGTGAGCACCTTTACCACCGTAAGTATCTACAATAATTTTACGACCAGTTAAACCTGTATCTCCGTGAGGTCCTCCAATAACGAATTTTCCTGTAGGATTGATATGGTAAGTAATACTATCTGTAAATAAATCACGTAAATGAACAGGTAATTGCGCTTTAACACGAGGAATTAAAATACTTACTAAGTCATTTGTAATTTTATCTCTCATCGCTTCTTCGTTTGCGAAGTCATCATGTTGAGTAGAAATTACAATTGTATCGATACGAACAGGTTTGTTGTCATTATCATATTCAATTGTTACCTGAGATTTAGCATCAGGACGTAAATATGGTAACAAATCTTTCTCGTATTTACGGATATGTGCTAATTCTTTCAATAATCTGTGTGATAAATCTAACGCCAAAGGCATATAGTTTTCAGTTTCGTTTGTAGCATAACCAAACATCATTCCTTGGTCACCAGCACCTTGCTCTTCGTCAGATTGTCTGTCTACACCTTGGTTAATATCTGGAGATTGCTCGTGAATTGCAGATAAAATTCCACAAGAATTTGCATCAAACATATATTCACTTTTCGTGTAACCAATTTCAGCAATTGTTTCTCTTGCTACACGTTGCAAATCAATGTAAGAATTAGATTTTACTTCACCTGCTAAAACAACTTGTCCAGTCGTTACTAAAGTTTCACAAGCTACTTTACTTTTTGCATCAAATGCTAAAAAGTGGTCAAGAATTGAATCAGAAATTTGATCGGCAATTTTATCTGGATGCCCCTCAGAAACTGATTCTGACGTAAATAAATATGACATTTCTATACTTTTTTTTAAATGATAGAGGGGAGGATAAACTGAAGTCCTGTTTTAGCAATTGTTTTATGAGGTTGCAATCAGTCAAATCATTCCTCTCGATTTTTTTCGAGCTCAAATATACAATGAATAATATGAATAAAGAAAGATATTTAACATTTATTAGTATATGAAAATTATAGAGTTTAATATTTTATGAATTCTAGAAATAGAATAAAAATGGTGTATTTAAATAAATTACAAATATATTTTCTTTGATTGGTTAATTTTTTAACTCTGTATAGATAATTATTCAAAATAATGTTGTTACTTTAGAAAAAAATTAATTGAAATGAAATTTGACACTCTCGATCAACAACTACTAATGTACCTACAAGAAAACAGTAAAATTACCTACAAAGAATTATCTGATAAGTTAAATTTATCGTCAACCGCAATTCATGAAAGAATCAAGAAATTAGAAAAATCTGGAATTATTTCTAAATATGTTGCGCTTGTAAACAGAAGATTAATTAACAGAGAACTTTTGGTATTTAGTCATATTAAGTTACAACAACATTCTGCTGATAACATCAAGATTTTCGAAAACGAAATTGTGAATTTAAAAGAAGTTCAGGCGAGTTATCATGTAAGTGGTGATTACGATTACATTATCAAAATGTCTTTCGAAAATATGGACGAATACAGAGATTTTATGGTAAATAAACTAACAACAATAAAGGTAATTGGTAGTACTCACAGTACTTTTGTGATTGGTGATGTAAAAGATGATACCGCTTTCCAATTGGTATAAAAATAGTAGAAAGGTTCTGATAGATTAGAATTTTTTTTGATTGAATAAGTAAAAATAGAGAAGACATGAGCAAGGAAATAGCAGTTTTAGGAGCTGGATGTTTTTGGTGTGTGTAAAATCATACTATTTTTTTAACTTATTGACATTAATAAATATACATAAATTCCATATTCAAACCCTTTGTATTCAAAGGGTTTCTTTATTTGTTATAACTTGTCGTTGTGTGATGTAAATTGATAAAAAGTGTTGAGAATAACAATAGTTTGTGCAAATTTTTGAATATTTGCACAAAAGCATTTTTAAACTCCCGAAATATGATTACAGCTATTATTATTGTTGATACAAGAAGAATTACAAACAAAGGATATCCAATTAAAATAAGAGTTTACAATCAGGAGGAAAAACAGAATAAATACATTCTTACTAAAAAGTATCAGCTTGAAAAAGATTTAGTGATTGATTCTGAAATTAGAAAATTGCAATATGATATTGATGAAAGATTGATTTATTGCAGAAGGAATAATTTAGATTTTGATTCTTGTATGGATGTATTAAAAAATGGTATTCCAGATAATGATATTGATCTTGAAATTAAAATTCTTGAATCTAAATTAGCAGAGCTAAAAAAGAAAAGACCTTCAATTGGTTTTATACAATTTGCTGAAAAATTTTTAAATCAAAAATTGAAACGAAACGAGAAAATTGAAATATTTCAAACTGCAATAAATCACTTCAAAAAATTTATTCTACCTAATTTAGATATTCCTATTAATAATATTGATTATGACTTTGTGAATAATCTTGATCTTTATTTAAGAGGAGTAGAGTCTGTGAGTTCAAAAAATAAAAAGCTTTCAAATGCGACAATAAACACTTACTTTGAAAAGTATAATCATATATATAACGAAGCGAAAAAGCACGAGCATTTGTTTGTGAAAGATAAAAATCCTTTTTCTTTAATAGATATTAAGTCAATTTCGGAAAGAACAAATAAAGATTATTCATTAGAAGAATTAAAGGCTTATTTTAATTCTGATTTAATATTTGTTAATTCTAAAAAATACCCTGTAAGACCAGGAGCTGAATTAGCAAGAGAAATACATAAGTTTCAATTTTTAATTGGTGGACATGATTTAATAGATATCGCATCTTTAAAATGGTCAAGCATTGTTAATAATCGTTTAGTTTTTAAACGTGCAAAAAATGTAAGACACAAGTTTGGCGGAAAAACTATCGATAATATGTTACATCCTTTAGCTTTAGAAATTATAGAAAAAATTGGAACAAAGGACCATGAGAGAATATTTTCATTTTTGCGAGATCCAACAGAATCATACGAAAGATATAAAGCGCAAAGGCAATATTACGATAAGGTATATAAATCTATTGAAGACAATTTTTCTTTTAGTAGTAATAAATTAAGAAGTAAAACTATGCGTTACACTTTCAGAACTATTGCAGGGAATCTAATGATAAATGAAATGATGCTTAAAAATATAATGGGCCATTCTGATAATAGTATCTCAATGGGTTATCAAGGCGCTACACCTTACGAAATCCAAGACGCAGAACATTTGAAGGTTATTGAAGCGGTTTTTGGGAAATAAAAAAAGGATCCAAATGAATCCTTATAGTTAAATTTGTTTGTTATACTTCAATTGGATGTATATCGATTAAAGTATAATATATTTTTACTTTTCCAGATGGAAAAATTCTTTTTATTTTTTTTAATTCTAATTCGCATCGCTTATTAAAGTAATCGAAATTTAACTCAGTTATTTTATCTTCGTTTATAGTTTCATCAAAATAACCTGAAATTTTGTTTTCATTTTCATCAGTAAATTCAAACTTACCTGAATCTAATAATACACCTCTAAAAGTTCCTTTAATAATTAAATTTTCATCTGTTGTTATTGTTGAATTAATTCTTTCAAAACCATTATGAATCTGATCACTAGATATTGTTATAGAATCAGCAAGTTTTTGAAATTGCAACATTGAGTTTTCATTTGAAATTTCTTTAAGAAAAGTTTTTAAATTACCTAAACTTCTATTTGGGATTTTCTGAATTGTATTTTCAAAATCTTCATCACTTTTGGTTGTCACTTCAATTAATGTAATTACATTTTCTATTGCTTGATTTATTTCTAATTCTGTGAAAATATTATTTTGAGTTAATTGAGTAAGTTGCACTCCAAAAGAGCCTGTAGGTAAAGCTGTTAAGTAAAGTTCAGCCTCTTTGATGTCTTTTATTTTTCCTCTATTTTTAACTGTACCAAATTTTATTTTTGAAGTTTCTGTTTTAATTAATTCCTGAAATGGCTTGAGAATTTTACTTAAAAAATCAATTTTTATCCCTTTGGAACCAACTACTGCATTACCACTAAAAAGTAAAGAAACTTTTGCTTCGATAACATCTTCATTATTATTTAATTCATCTAATTCTTTTTTTAATAAATCAATTTTTTTTGATAAACTCATTGACATAAAAGGATCACCACTTGTAAGTTTCAATAGGTCTTCAAGTTCAATAATTTGTCCTTTTAATTTTGATTTTAAATTTATCATAGAGCTAAATTAGTTAAATATTCAATAGCTTGTTGATCGATTTCTGGCGTATTCAAATCAACTTTAATAATACCTTTCCAGACCCCTAATCTATTATGTGAAAATAACTGTATCCAATACGTTGTATATTTTACTGTGAAATCAGGGTTATTTGTATAATTAAATGGATAATGATCTAATTTGTACTCTCTTTTTGATATTTCAGAATCGAAAAATGATTTGAAATTATTGCTAATATTTAAAATTTGATCATTAGTGAAAATAGGCTGATCATATAATGTTATTATATCCAAATCTCTAGGTGCTCTATTTTCTAAAATTTCTATATTTTCAGTAAAACTACCATCTAACCATTGATAGCCATTAGTAAATCCATATTCAGTTAATTTCTGTCTAAATTCTAAAAACTTTTTTAATATATCAATTCTCTCAATTGATGTGCCAAATTTAGTCACAAACTCTAATGTATTAGAATAATACGGACTAATTTCTTCTTCTTTTCTAGGATCACCAATATGAGGTGGAGTAACATGATTATGGTCAAAATCAGGTATCATATCTTTTACTGCGGGTATTAAATTATGTAAGATTACAAATAATATTTTGAATACAATTACGGTTTCATGCAAAAAAAAAGAGTAGATCTTTATTTTTTACATTTCTTTATCATATGCTTTTTTGGTATATGAATTTTTGATTTGATCATTTACAAGTAAACTATAGTCAATATTATTAAATAAAGTATATTCTTCAATTAATGGCTTAAATTTCTCTCTACCGTTTGTATGTAAACAATTATAAAATAATAAAATTTGTTCGGAGCTAGATAATTGAGCTCTTGCAATTGAAATATATCGATTTTTATCAATGTCCTCCGTATTATCGATTAATTTGATAATATGATAATACGTTCTAAAATAATGGCTTAAATAGTTTCTGTATTGTGAATATATTTTTCCATAAATATAAATGATATTCTTTTCATCTAAATCTGATTCATTTAATCGTTTTTGCGTATAAGGGTCTCTATTTTCATTTAAATAAACTCTAAATGATCTATTTAAATCATTTTTTAAATAATTAAAGAATTCACGACCTGTATGATGTTTATCTCCATATTCATTTATATCCATTGAATTTACAATTGAATGAAATAGACTTAACATTTGAAAAAATGTGTTTTCAAATTTTTGAACTTTCAAAGTATCATTTTGAAGAGTCATTTCTAATCTTTGACTCTTTAATTCCAGCCTATTTTGTTTTAATTCAAATTGATTATATAGTATTTCAAGTTGTTGTTGTAATAATTGTTGTTTCTGTCCTAGAAAAGCTACATACACAAATAACAAACCTGCTAATGACCATGTAGAGGCAACGGAACCTGATAGAAAATCGCCTAACTCATTTAATTCAAATTTATCATTTTTTAAATAATAGTTTATTGAAAACCCAACTATTATAAATCCAATTAGCACAAATACCCAGGCAAGTATTGTGTAAATATTTATTTTAACCATTAAAGATTTTACTTTATTGGTAATTTCAAATTCTTTAAGAGATAAATCTTCTTCAATTATTTTAATTTCTTCGTCCATCAATTATTTTAATATATACTTTAATATAATTTTTGCAATAGTACTAATTATTAGTGTTTGTTTATTTTACGGGAAACCGTAATTACAATTGATTTCTTTTAATTTCTCAATTCACTACTCAATATATTAACCTCTTGTTTGATTGAGTTTAAATTTGATTTGTAATCAAAGAAACTTTCATCAACAGGTTGTTTTGTTTCTGAAACATATTTATTAAGTAAAGAATGTAATTTAATAAAATTATCGTGTTTAATCTTCTCGTTTTTATTAGGCTTATTAATGTAACCGAAATGATAATTTAATTCATGTAATAATTTACCAATACTATCACTTTTTCTGTTATAAATATTTTCAAATTGCAATCTTTCAATTGCTTTTTTATAATCACTCACATAACAGTCTTCAAACTTTAAAGAATTACATAAAGCGTATTTTTTATTTTTATAAGCTTCTTCTCCAATAGTGAAATTCATTGATACTAATTCAGTATTTAAGCTGTCAATCTTATTTATTTGCGGTAATAATTCTTGAATATCTTTATTTAATTTCGATTCTGAACAAGAGAAAAGAACACTAATAAGAAGAAGATAAACTATATTTTTCATAAGATTATAAAGCTAATTTCTTACTATGAGTTGACGCTACAACTTGAAATAAAGCTGTTACCATTGAAATTGGCACTTCTTCATATTCAGGATAATCAAATTTATCTTCATCTAAAGGTTTTGGAATTAAAACAAGATATTTATTATCCTTATCTCTCCTTACTTTTTTTATTGTTCTTAAGTCATTTGTTGTTACGACAGCGTATATTTCTCCTTGTGGAAAATATGTTTGCCACTCTGGAACTTCTCTTAATCCTAATATATCATCGTTTCCTAATTCTTTGGACATGGATTTTCCCGAATTCTTAATTGCAAATTGTGCGTTATGAAATTCAGGTAAGTAAAAATAATAAGAAGGAACAACTGTTTGATCGTTGAAAATTTTGGTAAACCCAGAATAGAAATCTACATCATAAAAAGGAATTTTCTTTATAGGTAAGCTTTTAACTTCTTCTGTGTCTACTTCAACATATTCATCGCTGTCATTTAACATAGAACCTTCTCCTGTTAAAAGCCAATTATGATTTATTTCTGAATAAACATTATTTATTTTTCTAAACAATCCTTCTGTTTGATATTTTTCACTACCATTTAAAGCAGCTGATAAATTGGGTTGCGAAATATCAATCAATTTCGAAAAAGCTGTTTTAGTTTTTATTTTATATTTAAACATAATATAATCTACTACATTATTCAATCTTTCAGTAGTAGTTTTACTATAATTTGTAGTATTTTCTTTTTCTTTCATATATTTGTATGAATTAAAATCCTTGTTATGAAGCATAAATCATTTTTCGATAAACATGAAGACTTTGTATTTAAAATTGTTATGGCTTCAGTTATGACAATTTTCGCCGTCGGTTGCGTGGCTTTAGCTATAGCTATTGTTCTTACTTTTAGCGAATTGATTAACAGGTGATAATTAAAATAACTGCCTTAAATTGTCTTTCTTTTTAAGAATAATTATTTGTTCTAATGTAAATAATCTTATAGCTTCATTTATCTTCATTGTGTCTATTGCGCTTTTACCTTGTAAAGGAATAGGATAGTCTTCATAAAGATTATCCATGTACTCAATAAAGTTTAAGTCATGCACTTCAAAAGCGTGATATAGTGATTTTAATGAATAAATTTTAAAATCAATAACCCATTTTTTATTCACCTCACTTCTGAAATGTGTTTTAGCTACCTCTAAATATAAGATACTGAGCATTTTGTGTTTCTCTTCTTTAATTATCTCTCGCTCTTTTTTAATATCATTCTTTATTTGAGCAATATTGAATACTTGAAAAATTTGAAAACCTATCAAAACAGCAACAATCACACTGAAACTCGCTAAAACAATATTATAATAGTCAATCGCTACCATTTATTTAAAATTTTATTCATTTTATATTATTGATAATCAGATAAATAAAATATTATTTATTTAAATACTATAAATATTAGTATTAAACACTTGTAAATACTATAAATTGTAGTATATTTGTAAAACAAAATACCACTGTGCACAAAGTTACACAAGGTATAAGAAGTAAAAGTAGTAAAAATATACCAATTATATAAGATAGTTCAGATATGGAAGCCAGTTTAAAACTTAAAAAATACAAAAGTTTCTCAAATGGAGTAGGTCAATTAAAAAGAGATTCTTTCCAATCTTTTAAAAAAGAGGTAATGATGTTTTTAGCTATGAAAAGTGATAGCACTTATTACTCTAAGATGAGAGGAGAAAGACCTATGAGTCCATCGGATATGGCAACTATCGAAAGAATCTTCAAAAAACATGGTGTAACTCAGAATATTTGGTCCGATCCTATCAAAAAGGAAAAGCCTAAGATTAATCAATCATAATATACCCTAAATACCCGAAAAATGGAACAATTAACAGAAAGAGAAAAACTAATCACTCAAATGATTGCGAGTGGTAATTCAGTAAAAGAAATTGCTGATAAGGTTTGCAGAAGTGAACATACAATTACTAAGCAAATACAAGTGATTTACGATAAGACAGGAATCGCAAGACGATTAAATGCTCTAGCAGCTTACTATTACCAACTACTTATTTCAAAAGAGTTTGATAAGGTGAGTTTAAATCCAAATCAGCAAACATTTCTAGCATAAGCAGAAGATCTTAGTCTACGGACTTTAAAATATAAACGAAGCGTTCTTTTAAAATTCGAAAATATTCAGAAAAGATAAAAAGTATTTCTTTTTCCTTCTATTGGCGGGGTTGTCAGTAGGTTCTTACAGCGCATTAATTTGTTCTATAAGCGCGTGCAATAAGACGTATATCCTTCTCTTAGCGGGACAAGAATAAAGAAATCAAATTATAATCTTAAGAAGAAATCGGGTAAAAGAAACTTCAACAATACATTTTTTTTGAAGTGTTCTTTGACATTATTGGGATAAATATAATAATCATTGCTAACTATATCATGTTAGGTGAGTCTGCGAGCTGTAATTGTATGAATTACTAAAGAAACAGCTAAGAGCGAGGGGATAACCTTTGAAGCATCCGAATTATTATGATTATCAAACCGCGATAAGGCGCGGTATTTAATACCTGTTTATTTCTCAATAGTTCAGTGGTAGAACGGTCATATTTCTTTGATGCGTCATCGGTTCGATTCCGATTTGAGGAACTAAAACAAATCAAATAGCTTATGAAAAAATTAATCAGAAGAATTAATAGATTTTTATTTCTTGATGATGAAAGGATTAAAAATCAACTCAATTTATACAAATTACTAGAAAACGAAGATGCACTTTCTGAGTCAGAAAATAAAGCGATGCTCTGGTATTTTAAAAAAGTATTAAAAAAAGAGCTTAATAAATATGTGCCAATCAATGAAATGATTGACACTTTAGAAAACAAAAAAACCTCCGAAGAGGTTTAATTACTAAGGAAATACACTATCTAGAATTTCATCCGGACCGAGAGATGAAGAAGTGTTTTCTTTCTTCTTTTCAATTAAATGAATTGATACAATAATTTGCGTAGAGAATTTAGGATGATATAACAATACCCATTTATGATCTACTTGAATAAAACTTCTTTCATTTTTATCATCTAAGAAAGCACTGATAATAAAGTTTGTTTTATTGTATCTGACTTTGTCATTAATCTTAAAAACATTCATAATGTATATATTTTATTGTTGGAACTACAAATATATACAAATTCCTGATTGGCAAGCTTCAACGTTCGAGCCGTTGACAGGAACTAATCCAAAAAACTAATCCAAATGAGTGAAGTAGAAAATTACCTTCAAAAGAAGAAATATTTGGAGAGAAGTGACTTTCCAAAAGTTTTTAAAATAGACTTTAGAACATTTGAAAACTATTATGTTAAAGCTTCTAGTAATCAAGATAGAAGAATTAGCAAGGCTAAAATTGATATTATTAAAATTCCTAAAAACAAAAGAACAAAACAACTCTTTAAGACTTCTGATGTTGTTGACTTCTTATCTCTTCACGGAATTTATCCGCTTGATTTTTTAAACATAAAAAAAGCTCCAGTTGCACCTGAAGCTTAGTTTCAAAATTTATAATGTATGAAAAAGTTTCTCGAACATTATGTAGCAAAACTACAAAGATTTTTCCAACGAAAAAAAGTAGTTGAAAAAACAACTGAACCAGAAGAAATTAAAATTCTGGTAGGAATGATAAAAGTCAACGCAAATAACAAAGTTATTGTGTTTGATTTTAGACTTCAAGAAGGTCAAAAGTTATCATTGAGCGATCATTTAAAAAGGTATCACCAATGCACAGATTCTCTTTTAAAAGAGCAATATCTGATTGATATGTATAACGATGGTTTTTTAGATGAAGCTATTGATTTGTATGAAAATAAGAATGGTTTAATTGTAATTGATAAGATGCTATGAACGAGCAAAAATTTGTGCAAGATTTAAATACAATGATTTGTCTTGCAGCACTTATTGTAGTTGGTTTTTTCGTAATTAAAATTGTGTTTTAAGATGGTGAAGTTATTTATTACTAAACAAGGATCAGAAACACCTCCAAAAAGCAAGGATAGCGCTCATGTTAAATTAGGGTTTTCGGATTATTTCATTGCTAAAATAAAATGCATCAACAAAGACGTTAAATTAAGTTTAGTTTCTTATGATTTCAAGAAAGATAAATGGACTTGCGTTAGATCAGGACTTGAAGAAGTGCTGGAGTATTATGTTTTAGATAATGGATTCGAGCAATGGCTGAAAGCAGATGAGAAGATTGATTTAGAAATTTTACATTCAATTTACAACGCTTTTGATGAAGAAGATAAATATTAACTTATGAAAAGAAAAATCTACATCCCTCAACTTGCAGAAATTGAATTTGATTTCATGCAAATGAAGCCAGATTGTTTTAGAAACGTTGATGGTGAAATGAAATTAGCTTTTGAATTGAAATGTACTGATCCAAATTACAAAGGTCATAATCTTACTTTAGGATTGAATTTCAATTACAACGAGAATGCAATTGACGAACGTTTCCCTAATTATCGTTATACTGAATTAGAATCACTTCATAATATAGAATTGTATGATTATAACATCGAATATCAATTCAATGATTTTACAACAGCTAAAATACTTCAAATTGCAAAAGCTGTTATGCCACGGAAATATACTGAAATAGCAACGATAAAAACTTATTCGTTATGAATGAAATGATTTATGTCTATGACATGAACAACAAGTTAATCTTTGAAACAGAAAATAAAGCTGAATTAAAGAGAAGATTTGGAATTACATATAAATCTTTAATGATTAGAATTAAAAAGAAATCTCCTTTCAAAGATCATTACTTTGCTATTGTTGCAGATTTTAAAATTCCATTACAACCACTTACAAAACCTAAAAATAAAGTAGGAGCTGGCAGACCAAATTCAAAACCAAATCTTAAAAAGCAACAAGAAAAGGAGATTCAAAAAGAAAATACTTTTCTTACTTATTCAGAAAGTAAAGAGCAGAAGAATATCGCTCAAAAGGTCTTAGAAAAAGCAAAACTACAAAATAAGCCTGTTCGCAGATTAAGCGTTAAAGATGCTGTCAGAAATTCTTTAAAACGCGAATTAAAACTTTCACACATTTAACAAATACCCAAACAATTACATGAAAAATATTGTATTAAAAACGCTGGAGTTGAAGAACTTCAAAAGCTTTCGTCATGCCAAATTTGACGATTTCAACCAAAAAGAGAACTTCATTTACGGAAAAAATGGAGCAGGAAAATCAACACTTTTCGACGCTTTTTTATGGTTACTTTTTGGAAAAGATGCCAACGATCGAAAAGATTACGAGATTAAACCTCTTGACGAAAACAATCAAGTCCAAAAACAGATTGATGTTGAAGTCCATGCTACTTTATTAATCAATAATGAAGAAGTTACTTTATCACGAATCTACAAAGAGAAGTGGCAAAAAGTAAAAGGAGCAGAAGAAAAGACCTTCAAAGGTCACGAAACTGAATTAATCTTTAATCAAGTGCCTGTTTCCTTAAAAGAATTCAATGCAAAAGTTGCTGAAATTTCTGAGGAAAGTTTATTTAAACTTATAACTAATCCGAGTGCTTTTGAATCGTTAGATTGGAAGAAGAAACGCGAAGTTTTAGTTTCAATTGCTGGTGAAGTTTCGGATGAAGAGTTATTTAATTCTGATGCAGATTTTAAAGAGTTATCATTGAAATTAACCAACAAAACTTTAGATGAATATGATACTCAGTTAAAAGCTTCAATCAAAAAATCAAAGCAAGAAAAAGAAGATACTCCTGCTCGAATTGACGAACTTAAAAATTCAAAAATTGAAGATGTTGATTTTGCGAAAATTGATTCGGATATCCAGGAGAAAGAAGGTAAAATTTCTGATATAGATTCAGAGCTGGAAAACGCTTCTAAATCGGTTCAAAATATTGTTGATGCAAATACGAAGGTTCAACAAGAAATTCAATCTTTAAACTCTCAAAAATCAGAGATTGAAATTGGTTTAAGAAATCAAGCTAAGCAAGAATGTTTTATTGATACTTCTACAATTGATTCTTTGAAATCGAAGTTGAGGAACGCTCAAACAATGCTACAAAATTCAAATAATTACCTTAATTCTTTAAAGCAGAATATTAGTAATTATGAAAGTAGTATAAAAGCATTAGAAGCTGATAAAACTGATTTAGTTTCAAAATACAATCTCGAGAATGCTAAAGTTTTTGATGCTGAAAAATACTCTTGTACTTGCCCTAATTGTCAAACAAAATTTGTTTACAATGACGAACCGGAGAAAGAGTTTAATTTAGAAAAGAATCAAAAATTATCTAAGATAATTGATCAAGGTAATTCGATTAAATCTAAGATTGAGCAATATAAATCTCAAGTAGAAAAAGTTTTGCTTGATTTAGCAACTCCATCAGAAGATATTAATAAATATCAATCAGATATTGACAATATTAATTCTGAGATCCAAACCGAAAAATCAAATCTCCAATCTCCTAAAAACGAAGAAGAAGTTTATCAAAATTTAATCAGTGATAATGCGCAATTGTCAAAATTGAAAATCGAAATTGCAACTCTTCAATCGAAAATTAAAGAAGTTAAACAAGCTGATAATTCCGAATTGAAATTACAAAAACAAACTTTACAAACGGAAATTAAGCAGTTAATCGAACTTAAAGGAAAGAGTTCTGTAAATGAATCTATTGATAATCGTATCAAAGAATTAGCTAATCGAGAAAAAGAACTTTCTCAGATTATTGCAAACCTTGAAAAAGAACAATTTGTTATTGAGAGGTTCAAGAAAGTCAAAACTGAAAGCCTTGAAAAATCAGTTAATGAAAAGTTTGAATACGTTACTTTCAAATTATTCGAAGAGCAAGTAAACGGAGGTTTAAATCCTACTTGTATTACTTTGGTTAACGGAGTTCCTTTCGGTTCAGCAAATACAGCTGGAAGAATCAATGCAGGTTTAGATATTATCAACACTCTTTGTAAAGTGAATGAAATCAACGCTCCTGTATTTTTGGATAATCGCGAATCTGTAACCGAATTAATTCCTACCGAAAGTCAAATCATCAGTTTGATTGTAGATCCTAATCAAGAAACTTTAAAATTTAATTAACCCCAAAAACAAAAATAAAATGTCAGAAAATACACAAGTAGCGCAAGTTAAAAAAGATATTTCAGCGCAAGTTTTACAAAAAGTTCAATCATTTCAAGAAGCTGGAGAATTAACTATTCCAAAGGATTACATTCCTGCAAACGCTTTGAAATCTGCATATATCATTTTAAGCGAAACTAAGAATCGTGACGGAAAATTAGCTTTAGAACATTGTACACAAGCATCAATTGCAGAAGCGTTGTTGAAAATGGTTATTTGGGGATTATCTCCACTTAAAAAACAATGTTACTTCATTATGTATGGCAATCGTTTAGAATGTACTCCAGATTATTCTGGAAACATTGCATTAGCAAAACGATATGGAGGTTTGAAAAACATTAAAGCACAAGCTATTTTCAAAGGCGATGAGTTTCAATTCGAAGTTGACGGAACAACAGGAAGAAAGAAAATTGTTAAGCATTCTCAAACATTAGAAAACTTAGGAAGTACAGATGTAATAGGAGCCTATGCTGTTATTGAAATGGAAAACGGAACACACGATGTCGAAATTATGAATATTAAACAGATTCAAGCATCATGGCAACAAGGAGCTACAAATGGAGCTTCTCCTGCTCATAAAAAATTTCCTGATCAAATGGCAATCAAAACAGTTATCAATCGAGCTTGTAAATTAATCATTCGTTCTTCAGATGATTCTGCATTAATGGAAAGTGAAGAGGAAGAGGCAGCTAAACTTTCTCCAACTGAAAGCGAAGTAAAGCAAACAATTCAACAAAATGCTAATACAGAGCCTTTAGATTTTGAAGAAGCACAAGTTGTTGAAGAAGTAGTTGATGTTTCAAATAGTAAAGTTGTTGAAGGTAATACTACCGAAATGCAATTTCCAACCGAACCACCTTTTGCGTAAATGCAACTCAAAATACTTAGCACAGGATCAGTAGGTAATTGCTACATCCTAGAAAATGAAAAAGAAGCCCTAATCATAGAATTGGGGCTTAATTTTTCCAAAATAAAAGAAGCGTTGAATTTTGATTTAAGTAAGGTTGTTGGAGCTTTGGTTACACATGAGCATGGTGATCATTCTGGTGTAGGAGGCAAAGGAATAAAAGATGCTTTAAAGAATGGAATTGCAGTTTATGCAAGTGCCGGAACATTTGATTTCTTTTTAATCAATCACCACAACGCTAAAATCATCAAATCAAAACAAGCTTTTCAAATCGGAAATTTTAAGATATTACCTTTCGATGTTCATCACGATGTCAATGAGCCTTTAGGGTTCTTAATTGATCACGAAGAAACAGGCAGAGTACTTTTTGTAACCGACACTACATACATTGATTATACTTTTCCCAATCTAAATAACATCATCATTGAAGCAAATTATTGCGAAGAAATAATCAAAGAAAAACTTGGTAGCTCCTGGCAAAGTGAATTTTTGAAAAATAGAATTCTTAAATCACACATGAGCCTTAATACTTGTAAGGAAACTTTGCTTGCAAACGATCTTTCACAAGTACAGAAAATTGTACTTATTCACTTATCAGATTCAAATTCTGATGAACGAAAATTTAAAAAAGTAATTGAAGAAGCAACAGGTAAAATCGTACATGTTGCAAACAATAATCAAAATTTAGAGTTTAACAAAAATCCTTTTTAGAAAAATGAATTTATATAGAGATCATCATCAAAATTATAAAGTTTACGGAATTCCTAAAGCTCAATTAATAATCGCAGATATACCTTATAATTTAGGAAATAAAGCTTACGCATCAAATCCTGCATGGTATAATGAAGGGGATAACAAAAACGGAGAAAGCGAGCTAGCGGGTAAAGATTTCTTTATGACAGATAAGAATTTTAAACCAGCTGAGTTTATGCATTTTTGCTCAAAGATGCTTAAGGCTGAGCCAAAGGAAAAAGGGAAAGCTCCAGCAATGATAATCTTCTGCGCTTTTAACCAAATGTATGATGTTGCAGAACTTGGAAAGAGGTACGGTTTAAATAATTATATACCGTTAATTTTTAGGAAGAAATTTTCCGCACAAGTTTTAAAAGCAAATATGAAGATAGTAGGAAATTGTGAATATGGTTTATTATTATATCGTGACAAGCTTCCTAAGTTCAATAATAAAGGTAAAATGGTAATGAATTGCATTGAATGGGTTGAAGACGAAGATGTAAACAATTACCCTAAATTACATCCAACTCAAAAACCGATAGGACTTTTAAAAAGATTAATTGAATTATTTACTGATGAAAACGAGATAGTTATCGATCCTTGCGCAGGAAGTGGCAGTACTTTAGTAGCTTCTATAGAATTAAACCGTAAAGCCTACGGTTTTGAAATTGATAAAGAATTTTATTCAAAAGCAAAAGATTGGATTGAAAAAACTATTCAACGCAAAAACGACATAAATGAATTTGGATTCGCTAAAACAGAAATAGAAAACGAAGAAGGTATTAATTTATTTTCAAATATTTAGCAAGCTTTAATGATTTACAACACTTCCAATCCTGTTGAAAGACAAAAAGCAATTACCCGAATAAAGAAACTACTTGACAATAAAGCAATCGTTGAAATTGTCGAAAAGAAACCAATCCGAACTATTAAACAAAATCGTTACTTACATCTAATCTTAGGATTTTTTGCAAGCGAAACAGGTTACACACTTGAAGAAGTTAAGCAAGAAATCTTTAAGAAAATAGTTAATCCTGCATTATTCTACGAAGGAGAGATTGGAGAAATAGTAACTATACAACGTTGGAGAAGTACAGCGAATTTAGATACTTTAGAAATGACTCAAGCAATTGAGAATTTTAGAGACTATTCAAGCGCTGAAGCTGGAATTTACTTACCTAGTCCAGATGAAAAAGACTTTCTATTACAAATCGAAATTGAGTTAAAAAACAACCGAGTTATTTAATCTATTAAAACTTATGATAAAATTCCTTAAATCTTTAGGTTTCACAGAATATAAATTAGATGAAATACCATTCTGTTACGAAATAGAATTTCCACTACTCAACAAAGGTTTATCTTATTATAGATTTTCAGATAACACAGAAAAAATTACACTCTACGAATTATCTGAAGGAGATATTATTAAAGATATTAAACTTGAAGATGTAGAAAAATATGTTCACCATTTCAAATGGCAAGAAAACGAAATTGATAAAATTTTAAAAACCGAATTCAACCCATGACCAAATACGAAAAAGAAGATAAGAAGCTGTTTTGGCTTCTTCTTTCTTCATCAATTATCGCGGTGCTTATCGTCGCACTTTATTTTAAACTAATCAAATACATACTACTATGGTAGCAGATATCGAACAATTAAAACAAACTATACAAGCCAAAGGATTTAGAGTTGAGCATTACGAAAGTCCTATGCAGTTTAATATCATCGTCCAAACTAAAACAGGCGATCATTGTTTTGGTGAAATCTTTACAGGCTGTAACGTCAACGAACGCATCATAATCAAAAACAGGGCTTGCGAGAAATTAAAGGAGCTGATTAAACAAAATTAGTGAACATGGCAAGACCTATTAAAACAGGATTAGACTATTTCCCTTTAGATATAGACTTTTTTGAAGACATTAAAATTAGAAAATTAATAAAATATTTAGGAGCTAAATCTATTTCTGTTTACGCTTACTTATTATGTAAAATATATCGTGAAGGATATTTTATTAAATGGGATATTGAATTACCATTTATAATTTCCGAAGCCACAGGGCTAAAAGAGGAGTACGTAAATGAAGTTGTAAAATTCTGTTTGAGAAATGATTTATTTTCAGAAAATTTATACAATTCAAAAAATATTTTATCTTCAAAAGGGATTCAAGAAAGGTATAAATTGATTTGTTCTACTGCTAAAAGGAAGTATAATATTTCAAAGCATAACCTAGTTAATTCGGAAGAAACCCTAGTTAATTCGGAAGAAACCCTAGTTAATTCGGAAGAAACCCAAGTTAATTCGGAATTTAGTACACAAAGTAAAGTAAAGGAAAGTAAAGTAAATAATACTACTGAAGTAGTATTAGAGGAAAGCGAAAAAAATCCACAACCACAAAATGAAGAAATCCATATCAAATTTTGTCAAGAAACTCTTAAATCTAGAAATTGGATAGAAGCTTTTTTAATCAACTTGAAAATCCCAAATTCCAAAAACGATATCAATCTTAAAAGACTTTTGAAAGAATTTTTAAACCACTTGATTTTAGAGAATAAAATTCATACTAAGAAAAACGAATTTCAATCACATTTTACATCTTGGTGTCGAAAACTTGACGATTCAAAATTAAAAGAGATTTATCTTAAAAAATCACAACCTAAGAAATCACAACCCAAAGACGATTATTATTTTCTAAACTAAAATTATGTTTAAGCACGGTCGAGAACTCCAATACGAACTCCAAAAAATACGAAATGAGGGAGAAATTGAACCGATACAACTTGGCTTTGAATCCTTCAATGACTTTGATAATGGAAAATTACTGCAAATGTCAAGAGGAACATGGGTATTGATCGGCGGCGAGCCACATCATGGTAAGTCACAATTTACAAATGAAATTATACTTCAGCTCATGGAAAAACATGATTTCAAAGTAGCTCTATTTTCTTCTGAATCTGGGAATATTGCAAAAGTCTTTTCAATTTTTTACGGAATGTACATAGGAAAACAATACTCGAGAGTTCGATCAGATTTGAAAAAGAATGAATTTGCAATGAATGATGCTGAGAAGTCAATTGCAGAAGAATTTATAAACAATCACCTTTATGTTTTTGAACAAAACCCAACAGTCAAAGGGTATCAAAAAATAGAAAACTTTTACAAACTTGTTGGAGAAGCTGAAGAGAGGTTTCGTATAAAATTTGATTGTGTTGTCATTGATCCGATTTACGATATTGATGGTTTTGAACCTAAAGCAGAAGAAGTAAAGAAAATCTTATCATACATCGATTATCAATGTGAAACAAGTAATCGAATTGACATAGTTGTAAATCATGTTGCTGAGACAGCTAAATTCATCGATAAAAACGGTAACAGGAGAAAGTATAGAGCAGGAGGTGACGAATTTTATGGAGGTAAAAATAATCAAAGAAAAGCTAAGCTTCAATTATTAGTCGAAAGACCAACTCCTAACGAAGATCAAGATCTAGAACCTGGAGAAGAAAGGGTAACTTCAAATCAATCTAACATCCATGTTTTAAAAGCTAAACCAGAAGGAATAGCGAAAATAGGCGTGTATCCAATTTTTTACGATTGGAAGTCAAGACGCTATTATGAACGAAAAGAAAATGGTCAAAGTCAATTTTCAAAAGGTTCAAAATTAGAATCTAAAGAGATTTATGAACAAAACTATCAAACAAATTTAACTGTAATAGCAAATCCAAATGATGCATTCTACACAACCACAGAAGATGATGACGATTTCCCATTCTAGAAAAACAATTCAAGAAGCAATTGAATTCTTTCTAAAACAATGGGATTATTCTATTGAAACAATGGACGATGAAACGAATCGAGAGTATATGATTTCAGTTGTAAATAACTTAGGGCTGAAATTAAGCGATTTAAACAACTCTTGGATACTTAAATGCGTCAATGATACAGATAAACTTGAAAAGTTGCTTAAAAATGATAAATACAAGGAAAATGAGAACTTATACAGTCATTCCATCAAAGTAATTTACATGATTAAGAATTTATACGAGTTAAAAAATAGAAGAACAGATGAAGTTTTTAAACTGAGAGCCGAAAATGCTGAGTTGAAATTAGAGATTCAAAAATTAAAGCAATTACAAAATGGAACTTGAACAAATCGATAATCTCACCGATAAAACAAATGAGGAATTGATTGAATTAGTAATTTCTCTAATTAAAACTCTCTACCATAAAAGACCAAAACAAGGATTTAGACTTGAATCT
Source organism: Empedobacter sp. GD03739 (assembly GCF_029843245.1). NCBI lineage: Bacteria > Pseudomonadati > Bacteroidota > Flavobacteriia > Flavobacteriales > Weeksellaceae > Empedobacter > Empedobacter sp. GD03739. The sequence goes on from NZ_JAOCHX010000014.1 coordinate 25,289, forward strand.
GGAACATTTATAAAAGATCCAGAAAACTACTTCAAATCATTCAAGTCATACCTAACAAAACCAAATAATATTCGAAGCATAACCACAGGAGAACTCAAAGAAGATTGGGTGAAGTGGTATTGTATATTGTTGAACTTAAAAAAGCAAATTAGATGAAAATATTAGCACCTGTATCTGGAGGGAAAGACAGTCAAGCTGCTGCGCTTTGGGCTAAAGAAAAATATGGATCAAAAAACTTGATTTATGTTTTTTGTGATGTGAAATGGGAAGCACCTGAAACGTATGAACATATAGATTATTTTGTAGAAAAGTCAAAAGTTGAATTCAAAATACTTTCATCAAAAAAATATGATGGAATGGTTGATTTAGCAAAAAAAAGAGGAAGATTTCCGTCTACAACTGCTAGGTTCTGTACTGAAGAATTAAAGATATATCCTATGGTAGACTATATTTTATCATTAAATGAATCTATAATTATTATTGATGGAATTCGAGCGAATGAAAGTGAAAAGCGTTCTAAAATGCTACCTGAGTGTAGATATTTTAAATACTACTTTGAACCATACATAACAAATTCAATAATAATTGAAAATTTTAAAAATCTAAAAAATAAACCTTCTCTTGCTCAGGTTAAAAAGCATGAAAAAGCTAAAGAAAGATTAGCAAAAGGGAAAGAAGATCCTAAATACTTTACTTATAGAAAAAAAGAAGTTTTTGAGTGGTGCAATAAGTATGATGATTCTCTTATTCGTCCAGTTTTCTATATGACTGGAGATGAAGTTATTTATTTTTCATTGAATAGAGGTTATGAAATAAACCCAAGATACTATAATGGTTATTCCCGTGTTGGGTGTGATCCATGCGTAATGGAAGGGATTAATGAAATAGCTATTACTGTGAAAAAATCACCACAAACAATGGATAAAGTTCGAACGGGAGAAATTGAAGCAAATTCATCATTCTTTCCACCAGATAAAATACCAAAACGATACCATAGTAAGATAGATAAAAATGGCAAAACATATCCTATTGTCGACGATGTTATTAGATATGTGAATGATAAAAATGCAACGCTTGACATGTTTGTAGATGAGCCGTTATTTAAATGTAAATCAGTGTATAATATTTGTGAGTAAAATGAATTATACAGGAGAATTTAAAGAACGAGCGCAAATCGAAATGTCGAAAAGATTAGGCTTTAAAGGGCCGAACTGACTGTATTAATTCCTTAGGAGTAAAGGAATTTGCAAGAAAGCGAGATGAATTTTACAAGACGTTTTTTGAGGAAGAAAATGAACAGATAAAAGCTGAATCAAACACTCAACGTAAAGAACTAAAAAACAAAGATCTTCCTGAAAAATTAGAGTTGATTTTTGAATATATAAAACAGAATCCTGAAACTCGAATTTACAAAGTTGAAGAAAAGTTTTTGTTCTGTAAATTCTACTTAAACATAGTAGTTAAACTTGGTTATGTCGTGAATATAGGTTCAAAACACAAACCTATTTTCATAGTGAAACAACAAGGGAAATCTTGCGATGAAATAATAGCAGAAGTTCGCAATTATGCAAAATTAAAACAAAGGAGAATAATTAAACAAGGAATGTAATTTATTACTATGCCAATAATAGGGAAATATAATAAAATTTCTTTTACAGAAGAAGAAAAAATCTTTGTTCAAAATAATTTTAAAATCTACACAAATCAACAATTTGCAAATCATTTTGGATTAAAATTAACTACAACAAGAACATTGATTTATGAACTTGGATTAAAGAAAATGGAGCTTGAATACTGGACAGATGAACAAGTGAATTTTTTAAAAGAAAATTACAAGAAAATTGGTGATGTTGAACTTGCTAAAATCTTTAATTCGAAATGGACAAAAAATAAGGGTTGGACTAAAAAACACATAGAAAAGAAGCGTAGGTACTTAGGTTTAAAGAGAACTGAAAAACAAAAGTTAGAAATAGTTAAAACTAATTCAAGGAACGGGAAATATAATACTTCGGAAAAATCATGGAAAACAAGAGGAGTAACAAAAACTGGAACTCTAAAAGTTTGGAAGCTTTCTACAGGAAGAAGTGTTGTTGTTATTCGGCTTAAAGATAGATTTACTCCTTATGCGCCTTATTTCTATAAAAACCAGATAGATGAAGTTCCAAAAAGAATGAATGTTTGTTTTAAAGATGGTAATCCGTTGAATATTGTTAAAGAAAATTTAGTCTTAAAATCTGATGCAGAATTAGCTTTTGAAAATTCCAAAAATCGAACTCCTAATGAACTCAAAGAAACAATTAGATTAATCAATAAAATCAACAAAAAAATAAAAGAAAAATCATGAATATTTTAGAATTAAATCAAAAATTATACGAGACTTTAGAAAGTCTTGAGTCAGGTAAAATTGACGCTAAAAAAGCTGACAGCATTGTAAACGTAGCTAATGCAATTACGAATAATACAAAATTGCTTTTAAACGTAGCTAAAACTGCAAAATCCCAAAATATAGCTCAACTTCTTTTAGGTGCTGAAACAGCTAATGAGATTGAGTACAGAGATATTTACGAGCAAAAAACTGAATTTGCTCTATCGTTAGGCTACGATAATTTATCATCTGCAATAGGTAAACTTGGGAAAGAAAATTTCGAACAAAAATTTAAAAACAGAAAAATATAATGAATAAATTAGTTGTAAAGCCATTTCAAAAACAAGAAGTTTTAAATGCAAAACTTACCACAATTGCAATTTTAAATCAAGTAATACTTGAAAAGTTTGACGAAATCGCAGATAAGAAAGAAGTTTGGAATCAACACTTCAAAAATATTGGAAAGCAAAACATTTCAATGATTGAAGATTTACAGTCAAAAATTTACAACCAACATTACAGTGCAAATCAAAAACAATTCATTTACGCTGAAGAATCAACACGAAGATTAATTAATCTTTTATCGACGATAAATGTTGATGAGTACATTGACTTAATGGGGTTTGTTGAATTGATGAAACACGATAAAATAAACAACACAAAGCACTGTGTTAACTTTTTAATCGAAAATACTGAACGAATTAATAATCAACTTGACTTAAAAGCAATATAAAAGAGTTTAAGAAGATAATTCGGAAAAAATAAAAAATAAGTTATGACAACACAACCTTTTTTTATGGTGTATTTGGAAAATGAAAAAACACCAGCATTTATACACACAACATTAGATAGTGCCGAAAATGAAGCGAAGAGATTAGCAAGAATCTACAAAAAGAAAGCTTTTGTTTTATGCTCAATAAAATCATTTGAAATTAACGAGTTTACAATAAGTGATTGTCGACCTGAATCAGATCTCCCATTTTAAAACCTAATCAAAATTAAAAGATATAGGATTTAAAGGAACGAAAGCAATGACGCTTAACACTCAGATTGGCGCAACCGTTCGGAAAATCCGAACACTTCAAAAAAAATACTATGAAATTAATCTTATATATGTTCATCTCGTTGAGTAGTAATGGAGATAATATCAGAACAACGGATTATACTGTATACCAAAAAGAAAATATTTTAACAATAGAAGTTTTATGATTTTAACGGATAAAGCGAAAGAGGATTTTAAAGAATGGGTATTTGAAAATTATTATTTTCAAGATTTAAACGTTTTATATCCATTACATTTAATAGATACATTAATCATTGAGTTTTTTGATTCGGTTGGGATTTATATTGAAATTCATTATTCAAGAATATTAGGGGATAAATTTCTTTGTATTGTAAATACAGAAGCAAATTATAACTTGACATCATATCAAGATTCTCGCCAACAAGCCACCGAACAAGCAATCAAAAAAGCAAACGATTTATATAATTCTAGATATGAAAATGTTTAACGTAAAGGCAATTTACTGCCAGGAATCAGATAAACTAAAAACCTTCAAAAATGGGAATTACGATAATTTATCCCAAAAAAGAAAAGTAGAATTCAACAAATTGCAAAAAGAAATAAAATATAAATTCAGCGCAAAAACATCATAAAATTTACACCCTTGTAAACTTTACAACACACCCGTAAACAAAAACAGAAATTTCACCAAAAAAACATGTTTTTTATACGATTATTCTTTTTTAATACAGAGACTTACCTCATATTTGAATCAATATTCAACGAAAGGGGTTTTGTGGCTAATATCAATTGAACTTGATTTTTAAACCTCTTATGAAAATAGGAGGTTTTTTATATGATTTTAGTCGGAATAGATCCAGACGTTGAGAAAAATGGTTTTGCATTAATTCACAATAAAAATTATGAGTTAGCAAACCTATCGTTCTTTGAGCTTTATGATAAGTTACAATCATTAAAAAATGATTTTGGAACTGAGAAAATTAAAGTTTTTGTCGAATGTGGATTTTTAAATAAATCTAATTGGCATAAACTTAAAAAAGGTTCTGCATCGATTAATGCAAATATTGGAAACCGAACAGGACGAAACCATGAAGTAGCTTATAAGATTGTTGAAATGTGTGAATATCTAAACTTAACTCATTTTAAGGTAAAACCAACCACTAAAAAAAGAGATAACAAGGATTTTTCACTCATTACAGGAATAAAAAAAAGAACAAACCAAGAGCAACGAGACGCGATGCTTTTAATATTTGGAAGGTGAATTTTTACATATATTTTTTTGTGTTTTGTTGGTTGGATAAGTAGCTCAGTAGGTAGAGCGTTGGATTGAAGCTCCAAAGGTCAAAGGTTCGAGCCCTTTCTTTTCCACTATTTCTGTTAAAAGAAATGTTTCGGGTATTTAAAGACTGATGAAGTTTAGTAGTCAGTCTTTTATTTAAAAATGAATTTTAAATTTTATATAATCAAAGGCGCTAATAATTAGGCAGTAAGTAGCAAAGCGCTATTTACTGCCTTTTTTATTTTTATTCATGGATCAAAAAGTAAATAGATTTAACTCAAAGAATGTTCAAACATCTTTAATCCCGGACCTTTCAAAAAGGATTGAGATTTTGGAAGATGAGCAGTATCTATTTCTTCCAAATGATTGGATAAATGATGAAGAGCTTATTGTTTTAAAATTTAGAGCTGAACAAAAAAAATATAAAATTGAATATGCAGATTCAGCACCGAAAACTTCAACTCAATTAATCTTTGAAGAAATTGAAAAAGCAATCAATATTGTAACAGGATTAAACCTTCAAGATTATGCTTTAAATGACAGGAGAACTCATTTATTTTATGCTAGAACAATCTATGTTACTATTTGTTTTTCATATAAAATCGAAAAGAAACTTATTTCTAAAAAAATAAACAAAGCAATTAAAACGATTGAACTGATTGTCGAAAAGCACGACGATCTTTTTAAATTCACTCCAGAGTATCGCAGAAACTATAATGACGTGATGCAAATAATAACAAATAACCAAGTAATTGATAAAGTTTAATTTATGAGTAAAATAATTAAAATATCAAATTTAAAACAAGATAATAAAAACTTCAACAAGCACACTGATGCTGGTATGGAGTTATTAGGTAATTCTATTGATAAAGTAGGGGTTATAGAGAGTTTTACTGTTTCTTTGGACGACAAAATTATCACTGGTAATGCACGTCAAGAAAAGATGTTAGAGAAATTTGGAGATGTAGAACCTATTTTAATCGAAACTGACGGACAAAGACCTATTGTAATTAAAAGAACTGATATTAAATCAGATACAAAGGAGTTTTATGAAGCGGCATTATTAGCTAATACCGTATCAAAGAATAATATAAATTTTGACGATTCAATGATTGAAGAGGTTGCGGTTGCTGAATTTGATATTGATGTTGAGGAATTAGGGTATCAAAATTACGAGGAAGAAGACGAGGAGGAATTAGAGCACAAGAAAACTGTTGAAGATTTATCTAATATGATTGCTGTTGCCTTGACAGATGATGAACAAGAAGTATGGAATAAGATTAAAGAAAATCTTAACAAGAAAAAAGATAAGAATGCAATTTTTGAATTAATAAAATTCTACTCAAATGAAAAAGGCATTGACTAACGAAATCTGTAAAGAGCGCCCAAACAAAGCTTCAATAGGCGCTTTTAATTCTGCTATAAAAGCTGGTAAATCAAAGTTTTTAGCAAAAGCAGCTGCAAAAGCAGCAAATAAAAAAACAAAATCAAAAGGGGCAGCTTCTAAATCCACTTCTAAAAATGGATTGCAAAAAGATGGCTCTTTCGTGTCGACGAGTTATAAAAAATTTGGCTCTAAAGTTGAAGCTATGAGTGGTTCTAAAAATCCAGGTTCAGTTTCTCTTAAAGGTAAAGATGGAAGTCTTAAAATAAAAGTTGAAAAACACGGATCATTATATACTGTAACAAGAAGGTACTCGTCTAAAGATGTTAGGAGACATAAATATTCAGCTAATGAATTTGAGAAGAATTATAATTGGTACATGGGTTAAATTGAATTATGATAGATGTTTTAACAAATGGATTTTTAACTAATCCAATACCTATTCAATTTACAGGTAACTATTGTTCTCATGGATGTGTTTATTGTTTTTCGAATATAAATAATCCTAAGAGAAAGTTGGATGTAAAAGGAGTGTTATCTCAATTAAAGAATTTTAAAAAAAGAGATGATTTAGCTTCGTTTTACATGAGAGAAAAATATCCTATTTTATTTTCAAACAACATAGATCCTTTTAGTAAGTCGAATCAGCCTTATGTTAATGATTTGATATTGACATTGAGAGATCTAGAGATTCCAGTTGCTTTAGCAACAAGAGGAGGGCAAGGGTGGAAAGATATTTATCAAGAAATAACTCCAAGTGTTTTTTATGTAACTATTCCTTATTCTGATGATGTTATTCGTGAAAAATACGAACCCAAAGCGCCTTCTTTGTCCGAGCGCTGGGAAATGACAGAGGAATTAATTAAACAAGGGCATAAAGTTATAATTAGCATCAATCCTTTAAATAAAACGTTTTGCTCAAATCCTTTAGAAATAATTAGTGAAGCTCAAAAGTTAGGAGTAGAATCATTTGTTATTAATAAACTACATCTTACACCTAAACAGCAGTCAAACTTAACAGATAGAGAGAAGTCAATATTAGGAACGGAATTACTTACAGAAGCAAAATCAAAAGGTTTCCAAGATAATTGGATAGATCAAGGTATGGAAATGATGAATTATTGCTCTGAAAACAATTTGAACCTTTTAGGTATGGACACAGGTTTAACAAATAGTAATTATTTCGAATTTAAACAATGTTACGATAACTTGTTACCTACATTAGATGATTTCTTTAACTGGGTAAGTGTTACAAAGGAAATAGGAGATTATATATATTTTGAAGAGTTTTACAATTTCTTTTCGGTAAGACTTCCAGATTTACAAGGAAATATTTCAAAATACATCTTTAATAGAGCTGTTATCAATGACAAAGATTTTTATAAAAAAATGGATTTAAGAAACTTATTACATCTTTATTGGCAGCATTCAAAAGCTGGCTTAAATATTCCAGCTAACTACCCTTCATTTAGTTGGGTAAAAAAACAATATAGCACAAAATTAGATTTCTTATTTGATGATGAACACAATCAAATCATGATCTATCATGGAGATGAATTTAATGCAAATGAAACAGTAATTATATAAAAAAAATGCCGAGCCAAAGATTAAATAAGCAGAAAGCAATAGAATTGATTTTAGTTGAACTTGAGAAAGGTTCGACTTATTCTGCTTGTTTGGGCGTAATTGGACGTAAATGGACGCTAAGTGAATCATCTTTCAAAAGATATTGGAAAGAAGCTAATTCTACTTATTCAGAAAGGCAAGAGCTGATTCAGAAAGAATTAGAAAGCAAAAGGCTGGAAGCGGAAACAGAACGTCTTAAAAAGGCTATTTTGACAAAAGACGAGAGGTTGGAAATAGCTAGTAACATAGCTTTAGGGAAAGCAAGAAAGATAGGGGAGCAAATTCTTATTCCTTCTGACGGAGATAGATTAAGAGCGTTGGACTACTTAGCTAAAGTTAACGGAGATTTTGCTCCGAAGAAAGAAGAAATAACAATTAAAACGGAACAACCATTATTCGGAGATGATTAATAATATTATGAAAGAAAATTGGAGAGATATTAAAGGATTTGAAAATCTATATCAAATATCTGACTTAGGTAATGTTAAGAGTTTAGGTAATGGCAACTCTACTGATTCAAGAACTAAACAAGAGAGGGTGCTTAAACTTCAGTTGAAAAAGACTGGATATTTACAAGTTAAACTATGTAAAGAAGGTAAATCATTTTATAAAACAGCCTATAGCTTTAAATGGCAATATAAACAATGGTAAAAACTAAAAAACATAACGGTTTCGTTTACACAACAGCAATTAAAAAACTGCGAGAGCTAACCAAAAGGATTAGGGTTATTCCTGGAGGAAGCTCCGCAGGTTGTTAGCCCCTTCTGATTAATTTCGGAAGGGGAGATAAAGGAAAAACATTTGGTATTTTACCAATTCTAATTGATAAAGCAGCAAAAACTCCAATGTTGGAAATATCTGTTGTTTCTGAGTCGGTACCGCATTTGCGTAAAGGAGCTTTGAAAGACTTCTTAAAGATAATGAAAGCAACAGGGCGTTACATTGATAAAAATTACAATAGAACTTTGCTTACATATACTTTTGCTAACGGAAGTTATATTGAGTTCTTTTCAGTCGATAACGAGGAACGTGTTCGTGGTCCACGTCGTAATGTTTTATATATGAACGAAGCGAACAATATTCGTTTCGATACTTATCATCAGTTAGCTATTCGTACATCACATGAAATTTGGATAGATTTTAACCCATCAAATGAATTTTGGGCACACGAAGAATTATCTGAAAAAGATAATAGTGACGTAGAATGGTTGACGCTTACTTATAAAGATAACGAAGCATTACCGCAGACTATCGTTGAGGAGCTTGAGAAAGCAAGAACAAAAGGCTTTTATAATCCATTATTACCAATTGATAAACTATTTAATGAAACTAATATTAAGAATCAATATTGGTCGAACTGGTGGAAAGTTTACGGGCTTGGATTACTTGGAGCTTTAGAAGGTGTTATTTTTAGCGATTGGTCAAAGGTGAAAGAAATTCCAAACGGAGCAAAATTACTTGGATTAGGAATTGACTTTGGATATACGAATGATCCAACTGCTATTCCTGCATTATATCAATTTAATAATGAATATTACATTGATGAAGTCGAGTATAAAACAGGTATGTCGAACAGAAATATTGCTCGTAAACTTCAAAAAGAAGGATTTACTGAACAGGATAAAATGGTTGCTGATTCGGCAGAGCCTAAATCAATTGATGAAATAAATTCCTATGGATTTTATATTGAACCAGCAAGTAAAGGACGTGATTCGATAATGTTTGGTATTGAAGTTTTACAAAATCATCATTTCAATATTACTGAACGCTCGACGAATATTATCGAAGAATTTAGAAAATATTGTTGGGATGTCGATAAGACAGGAAAGAAGCTAAATAGACCTATCGACGATTATAATCACGCAATGGACGCATTAAGATATATTGGTATTGAAGTATTACCGCATAACGTGGTAAGCAATTCAATAGAAAATACCGAAGATATACTATCAAGATTGAACTTTTAAAAAATAAATGAACGAACTATGTAAACTATTAAATATACCCGAAGACTCAAATATACAAAAGATTATCGAAGCCTTAAAGCAAGGAAAAGATAAAACCAAAATCATTGAAAAAGCTAAAAAGGAATTAGATCCGAAACAGCATGACATTATGAATCCTATTCTTAGACGACCTAAGAATAAAGATGAAAAAGATAAAAACAAAGATGTAATTTCTATTTCTTTAGCTTATCAAAAATGGATTGTTCGAAAAGAAAAAGCTATGATTTTTGGAAATCAACCTATTTTAAGAGCTAACCCAAAAGACGAAACCGAAAAATCTATCTTAAAAGCGATTGAAAGAATTTTATACGACATCAAAGAACCATCATTTAATCGAAAGATTGCTGAATCAATTGGTTCTTTTACAGAAGGAGGTGAGCTTTGGTATTTGAAAGAAGGCGAAGAACATGATTCTTACGGATTTAAAACTAAGATGAAAATCAAAGCAATGTTATTGTCTTTAAAAAATAGTAGTCAACTATATCCGTGTAAAGATGACTTTGATGATATGATTTGTTTCTCTCGTAATTACATAAAAAAGATTGAAGGAAAAGAAGTTGAGTTTTTTGAAGTTTACACACAAAAATTTACTTATTTATTCGAGAATTTTAAAGAATGGGAGCTTGTAGAGGGGTATCCTAAAAAGCAAGTACTAGAAAAAATTCCTGCTGTTTTTGGTGAACAAGAGAATGTTTCTTGGTATGATGTTCAAGACTTAATAGAAAGGGTTGAGACTTTAGTTTCAGATCACGGAGAAGTGAATGACCGAAATGCTTATCCAATTCTTAAAGTAATTGGTAAACTTAAAAATTATCTAAACAAAGGACCAGGAGGAGGAGTTGAACTTGACAAAGATTCAGATATGAGTTATTTATCATGGGATCAAGCCACAGACTCAATAAAACTTGAAATCGACAATCTTGTAAAGAATATTCAATTATTCTCTCAAACTCCAAATATCTCATTCGATGAAGTAAAATCTTTAGGTGCTCTTTCAGGAACTGCTTTAAAAATGTTATTCCTTGATGCGCATTTGAAAGTAATGGAGAAACGAGAAATTTATGATGAGTATTTGCAGCGTCGAATCAATATTATTAAAAAAATTCTTGCAACATTAAATCCAGCTTGGAAAACTGCAATTGACAATCTTGTTATCGAACCGGAAATCGTTCCATTTATGGTTGAAAACGAAAAAGAACAAGTCGAAATCGCTTTACTTAAAAACGGAAATAAACCTTTAGAATCTCACGAGAAGTCTGTTAAGAATTGGCAAGGTCAAGATACTGAGGATTACGAGAAGATTAAGCAGGAAGAAACCGAAGCGAGTAATAGGGATTACTTTAATCCTGTAACAGAGTAAATTAAAAATTATGAGATTTTCAATAGAAGTAGAATATGAAATCGGTGACAATGTTTATTGTAAAACAGATATGGAGCAAAGCACAGGGTTAGTTCTAGGTTATAGAATAACAAATTTAGGTGTTGAATATATTGTTTCTTTAAATTCAGAAACGATGATTTTTAATCCTTTGGAATTATCTCCTATTAAAACAATTTATTAAAGAATAATCAACCTGCTATCGGTAATACCGATGGTAGGTTTTATCAAGTAACCATCAAATGAATTTTAGTAATCATCTAGAAGTCAAAAAACAATTTAACAGAGGTAAACAATTAAAGTTTGCTAGAGAATTTAGAGGCTATTCACAAACTAATTTGTGTAAAAAAATAAAAGGTTTATCTCAGTCAAATTTATCTAAATACGAAAAATTAGGAATTGGACTATCTGATAAAAAAATAGATGAGATAATGAAATTTTTAAACTTTCCTTTTCAATTTTTAGATAAGACAATTCATAAAGTTGAGTTAAGCTGGGATTTATAAAAATTAAGAATATTTAAAATGTCAATCGAAGAATTCATAATCCAAGACGAAAAACTTGCAAGAATTGCAGCGGGAAAAAACTTGCAACAAATCGAAAAGTTATTTCAAAAATACATTTCGAAAGTAATTTCTTTGTATCAATTAAACGAAAATATTGATTTAGATGCCTTAACTCCGCAATTAAAAAAGGAAATTGAAAAGCTAACGAAACAACTTGCTTTTGATTTAGAAAATAAAATCAACTCAGCAACAAAGGAGCAATGGTTATTAACGCAAGGAACCGCAACAAGATTCGTTGAAACTTATTTTGACATTAATAAACTAAACATAGCTACTCAAGATATTTTCCGAAATAACAATCTTGATAATTATATGCAAGCACGCAAATCAAGATTAAATCAATTTAAGTTATCGGATCGTGTTTGGAAGTATTCGAAGCAATTCGAAACTAATATTATTGATTCGTTAGAAATAGCTTTAAAAAATGGTGATTCAGCTCAAATATTAGCACGAGATATTAAACAATATTTAAACGAACCCGAAAAGCTTTTTAGAAGAGTTCGCGATGTTAAAGGTCAATTGCATCTAAGTAAAAATGCTGCAGCTTATAATCCAGGACAAGGAGTTTATCGTTCAGCTCATAAAAATGCTTTAAGGCTGGCAAGTTCAGAAATCAATACTTTTTACAAAGAATCAGAAAATCAACGTTGGCAGTCAATGGACTTTGTTGTTGGTTTTGAAATCAAACGTTCTAATAATGTTTTTGATTGTGGTATTTGTGGTCCGTTAGCTGGAAGATATCCAAAGACGTTTAAATTCATTGGATTTCACGTTAATTGTCGCTGTTACCAAATCCCAATCCTTAAACCAATCGAAATGTTTACGGATGAATTAAAAGGAGCTGTAAAACCTTCTTATTCGCACTTAGGTAATTTTCAAAAAACTGAGATAAAAGAAATGCCTGTTAACTTCAAAGAACATTTGAAAGAAAAAGCAGACATTTATAGGGGATATAAAACTGTTCCTTATTGGGTTAGTTATCTTTAAACAACTCCTCGCTGATAAAGTATTTATTTTGATTAAATTCAATTACATGCACATGATTAAAGGCTTTTTCTGCAACTTTTACAGATTTACCAAGTATTAAGTAATTTTCTTTTGGTAAAAATTGACCTTTAAAATGCAAACCCTCGCTTATTTCTGCAAGGGTTATTTTTTTAGCTTCTTTATAAGTTATTTTGACTTTTTGAATTCTATATATTCTTTTTCTGTCATTGATTCAAGAAAATTCTTTACTTCTTTTTGTCCTAAACCCTTAAGAAGAAAAGAAACCTCTAGTTTCTGTCTTTTCTTTTTACTTAACTTCTCAAGTCTTTGAAATCCTAAAGATACAGGAGTGTCATTTTGTTTAAACATTTTATTAAGTTCTTTAAAACTTTCAATAACAGAATCTGTAATTTGATAAGTAGTTATAGTTTTTTGCTTTCTGTTTACTAATGTAGTTGACATAATTATTTATTTTATTATTATACGTTTTGTTTAATTTTCTTTTACAAATATTTACACATAATCCTATCACTTTTATTTATGATAGGATAAGTTTTGTTTATTTATTTTAAACCGCCTAAATTAATAGTAGGTTGTAAGGTTCTTTTCCATTTTGTCAATTTCCCAGTTATTTTTCAAAGATTCATAACACTCTTTAGCTGTTAAGGTTCCGTCTGTCATAACGGTTCCTAAACATTTTTCGTTTTTGTAAACTGCAACAAAATAACCCCAGCTTCCGCTTGCACAATCTGTTAATTTTTCGATTCTTAGTGACATAATTGTAATTTTTAATTATACGTTTCGTTTAATTTTCTTTTACAAATATACGAATAGTTTAATAACATGCAAGAGATAAAATGTTAAAATTTATACAATATGTATATTTATATTATAAAATTAAATTAAAAGATTAATTTATGTACATTTGCAGTTAAACAAAATGTATAAGTAATGAAATTAAGAGTAAAGGAAATATGTAAGGAAAAAGGCTTAATGATGAAGGATCTAGCAGATAAAATCAATATTACCGAAGTTGGGTTATCGAAATCTTTAAACGGAAATCCTACAATACAAAGATTAGAAGAAATAGCAAACGCTTTGGAAGTTGATTTTTTAGAGCTTTTTATCCCGCAAAAAGGAAGTGAAACACCTATATATATAAAAGATGAAAAAGGAAATGAAACCGTTATAGGTTATATTTACAAGTAATTTTAAGGAGTAGACTAAGAGAATCTACTCCTTTTTTATTTAATAATATTGATTCGACACCCATCCAATCCAAAAGTAGTCAGTTTCATTTGTTTTTTGACCTGTGACTTTCATTAATTTTTAAATGTTATTTAATACTAAATATTCAAAAAGAAATAAGAATATTATCACAATTAGTACTATCATCACTAAAATGAATATCCATTTTGCACTATTATTTCTATCAATTTTTGTCATATTTAGAAGTTTAATCAAAAATAATCATTAAGATAAGATAAAAATTACGTAAAACCGTAATTGGATAATTTTTCTTTCCCGTAACTCGCTCTTATCTCGTTAAAAAATACACAACTTAAGCGAAAATCGTTCAATATTTTTGTTTTAATCGATTTGAAATTAAAATCTCATTATAATGAAACATAAATTACTTGAATTACTTAATGCTAGATTTCTAGGTAAAGGCGTTCGAAAAGATGTTTTGGCACGATTAGCAACAGCTTATTCGTTACAAATCACAACAGAAGAAGAAGCGCAGGCACTTGTTGAAAAGTTAACAGACGAACAAGTTACTGAATTTCAAAAAGAATTACGTTCGGAAGTAGATTCTGAAATTGCTAAAGCAACAAAAACAGCTTTAGAAAATGCTGGCAAAGGTAAAGGTGGTGAAGGAGCAGGAGATCCTGAACCAAAAAAGGAAGAAGGAGGAAGTTCAGATCCAACAGATATTGCTTCAATCGTTGCGAATGCTATTGAAAAAGCAACAACTCCATTATTGCAAGAAATCAACTCTATCAAAGCTAGCAAAACTACAGAAACAAGGCTTTCTCGTATGGAAGAAGTTTTAAAAGATGTCAATCCCGAATTAAAAGCTAAAACGCTTAAAGATTTTGGGAGAATGGCTTTTGAAAACGATGAATCTTTTGAGGAATACTTGACAGAAACTACAACGGACATTCAAACAATCAATCAAACAATCGTAAATCAAGGTTTAGCAGGTCATCAACCGGGTAATGGTGGAGGTGCTCCAACAGGAAAGCTAACGGAAGCTGAATACGATAATATCGTTTAACAACAATTTTTAAACTATGGCATTTGTAGATTTAACAAAAAACACTTCTAATCCAACAAACGGAAAGGATCAAGTTGTGATTAAAAAACGAATCGCCTTCTTAGATGGAGGTCGTTCGTTAGATGTAACAGGAGTTACAGAAAAAGCATTGTATGCAGGTCATATAATCGTAAAAGACACTACAACAGGAGAATTTAAACCAGTAACCGTATCAGGTGAAAACTTTGAAGCAGCAGCAGAAGGTACAGTAATCGTTGGGATTTTAGCTGATTCTATTTTTACTGATAAAGCTTTTGCATCTATTTTAGTTGCGGCAGTTATCAATGAAAAGGCAATGCCTTATAAATTGCCTGAAGCTGTAAAAACAGCATTGAAAACGGCTTGCCCTTCAATCATTTTAGACTAATCAAAAACAATTTTTAAAAATGGTAAAATCATTTTTCTTAGACTATATTAATCATTTCCAAGGAATGGTTACAGCTATTGTAAAAAAATACAATGGAACAAACGAACAAGAAGAAACATTCTTGTATCAAAAACATTTAGAAAAGAAACTTTCTATTGATGGACGTTGGACTTCTTTAACAGGAATGTTTAAAAGATTAATTGCGGATTATGTCGCAATCGGTTCACCGGCAACTTTAAAATCTCGTGGTTCTAAAGGAATGGCGCAAGGTGAAATTCCTAAAGTTTCAAATAAATATCAGATGACTGAAAAGCAGTTTGAAGATATTGAAAATATGATTCGTCAAGGTGTTGAAGAGAAAACAATTATTCAAGAGTTGTTTGAGGACACAAAAGCTGCAATTACTAATATTTTCCGTTTGAATGAATATTCATTCTTATATGGATTGTGTAATGGAGTTGTAGCGGTTGATAAAAACGTATCAAAAGGAACTGAAATTCGTGCTGATTTCGGGTATAAAGAAGAAAATAAATTCAAAGTTGCGACTAAGGATAAAATCGAAGTTAACGACATTGAAGCTATCTTAAAGAAAGCTAAAGATGAAGGCAATACAATTACAACTTTGTTTTTAGATGATGCTTCATTGACTAAACTAAAAAACTCTATTTCTTTACGTCAAGCGTTTTCTAATGATTCAGGTATTGTTTTGGCTGATGAAAACAAATATCCTTTGTTAAATGCTCAAAAAGTTAAGGAGTATTTCTTATCTGAATGGGGAGTTACTTTAGTGACAGGAGTTGATAAGACTTTCCAAATTGAAGATAACGGAGAAACGAAAACAGTTAAACCTTGGACGAATGGAACTTTGGTTTTTTCTACATCATCAAGTGTTGGCGCTTTAGTTTATTCAAAAACAATTGAACATACAAGACGTCAGAAAACAGCAGATTACGCAGAAGCTGACTACATCTTAGTTTCAAAATTTGGTGAATTAGATCCATTAGTTGAGTTTACAAAAGCTGAAACAAAAGTTTTACCTGTAATCTCTAATGCTGACGGTATCTATGTGTTGAATTCAAATGAAGCAGCGCTTCCAAAAGGCTAAAATCAAACATCATGGCTAAAGTAACAATCACTAAAACATTAGTAGAAAAAAACTCTCAGTTAGCGGAATTGCTAGCTGAGAGAAAAATCGAAGTAGGTTCAAAAATTGAGCAATCGGAGTTAGACGAATTGTACAAAGTTTTAGAAACTACTGAATTGATTGAGTTAACTCAGGAAGATTTAGACAAAGAACCTGGATTAGTTTCTAAAGGTTTTAAAGTTGGTCAAGTTATTCGTGTTAAAAAGAAAGCTGAGGTTCAAGAATCATTAGCGTCTAAAGAAGGAGAAAGTTTTCAGAATTTAGACGAGAATTTAGACGAAACAGCTAAATCTTACAAAGTTATTTCTCGTTTCCGTGACCAGAATAACGAATCAAAGATTTACGAAGTGAACGAAGTTATTCCTGTTGATTTTGAAGAATCTCGTATTACTTCTTTATTAGAACGTAAACTAATCTCAGAAGCGTAATCATGACAAACAAAGAATACATACAAAGCGTAATGTCGAGAGTTGGAGCTAATGAAAATGATGTAAATATTTTATTTGCTGAAAATCCAAATTTAGATCCAGATGCACAATTGATTTTGGAAGACTGCGAAAAAGCTTTGTATGATTCTTTTTGTTCTTGGATTCCGATGTACGAAAGTATTTCCGAAGGAGATATGACGGTTAAATGGAATTGGAATGCGATTCGAATGATGTTAGGTCGTTTGGCTTCAAAGCTAGAATTACCTAATCCATTAGATGAAAACGAACCAACTGTAACAGCGATTGATCCATGGGGGCAATAGGACACAATCATTATTTATTTATTGAAGATAATTCTTTGATTTACGATGAGGAAACAGGCGAAATGATTCCGAATGAAAACGGAATAAAATTCGTTTCTATGTGTCGTGAACAAGTTAATTCAAGCGGAAAAATGATAGCTGGAACTGATGGAATTACAATCGCGTTTAATTCTCTTATTCATTTGGATAAATCTGTTTTACCGATTGATTTAGGAAAAACTATCATCGTTTCAAATGATTTAGAAGGTAAGGACATAAGAATTAAAGGTAGTGCACTAAGGTTTACAGAAGGTTTATTACACAATCGATTATGGGTATAAGACCGAATTTTTCGAGTAAAGATTTAGATAAGTATCACAAGAAGATTGAGAAACAAGTTTTCGATAAAGCTATAAGGGGCTATTTATACCTCGGAGAAGCATTTGTAACTCATGCTAAAAATAACGTAGAATTTACGGATCAAACAGGAAACTTAAGATCATCTATTGGTTATGTCCTTTTTGTGAATGGTCAAGTTTACAAAGAAGCATATACTCTTCATAAAAAAGGACATGAAGGTATTAAAGAAGGTCCAGAAACAGCAAAGAGAATAGCTTCAACTTTACGAAATAATAAAATTGTACTTGTTTTAACCGCTGGAATGAATTACGCTTTATATGTAGAATCTAAAGGTTACAACGTTTTGACGGCAACAGAACATGAGGCAAAACTACATGCGTTAAGTATGTTTAGAAATTTTATGCGAGATCCAAAAATGTAAATAAAATGATGTATGATATTTTCGATGCAAACGAATTGCTTTTTAAAGCTTTAAATATTGATGAAATTAAATCTGCTATCAAAGGTAAGTTGTATAATGATAGTCGTCCAATAAATTCACTGAACGAAGACATTGTCGTGAATACTATTACAATAACAACTGTTTTTAAGCCGCAATTAGCAACATCAAATATTAATATTTATGTTCCAGATTTAGAATTAGGAATCAAAAATTCAAGACGATTAAAAGAGATTTCGAGAGTTGTTCGCAAAGTATTTGAAGATCATCAATTCATAGGGAAGTCAGTTTATATTTCAGACTTAGGAATAATCCAAGAACAAAACGGAAAAGAACATTATGTAAATCTTCGCATTCAATGGAGAATTTACGATCAAAAAACAAACTAATTATTAATTTTTAAAAAACGATATTATGGCAGATGTATATACGTTCGGTAATGCCGAAATTTTAGTAGCAGATGTACTTGAAACAGGTTTAATGCCTGAAATTTCAACAATGACAAAAATTGGTGAAGTATTAGAAGATTCAGCATCTTTGACTCAAGAAGAAGGGGATAAGACTGAAATTTTTGAGGAAGGTAATCCAGATCCAAAAGTTATTATTGAAAAACCTGGTTCAATTACTGTTGCATTTAATATTATGAACGCAGATCCTAAAATGTTATCTGATTATTTAGGAGGTACAGTTGGAGTAACGTCAAAAGAATGGGAGTTTGACGGAAAAAAGAAATCAGTTCAAAAAGCTTTATTTATTAAGCCGCAACAAGGATTGTATTTTAAATTTCCAAAGGCTGCAATTTCTGCTGTTATTGCAGGTGATTTGAATCAAAGTGGTTTATTAACTCTAAATTTCACAGCTAAACCTTTATCGCCTGGAGCAGGAATGAAATCGGTATTAGCAGGTAAGGTTTCAGATTTAGTTCCTGCTGGATAAATAATTGATTTAATATTTTATAACTAAAAAACCACTCTTATTAGGAGTGGTTTTTTTTATTTCTTCCTCTTAACTCACTCTTATCTCGCTCGATTTTACAATATCAAATTCTCATTTATTCACCATTTTTGTATAAATCGAAATCCATGGATAAGAAAGATATACAAAGAGAAGAAATCAAAACTTTGATTGAAACGCCTTACGAGTTTGAAGTTGAGTATAACAAGAAAGTAATTATTCAAAAAAAGTTCTTTTTTGGATTAATTCCATATGAAAAAACTGAGGTTCAAAAAGTAAAAGAAAAGTTCGAAATCAAACCTTGTACATTATCGACTTTGGACCGACTTTGCCAATATCAAATCGAATTATTTTTTGATGAAGGTAAATTGAATAACGAGCTTGAAATTTTTAATCAAACAAAACTTATTGCATATAAAAACGCAAAACTAATGTCAAACATAGTTACGGTTGCAGTTCTTGGCGTTGATTATTCAAAATCAGAGTTTAAAAGAGTTTCAAACATTCTTTACAATTCTCTTACACCAGCAAAACTATTTGAAGTCTTAAATGAGATTCTTAAATCACAAGATCTCGCAAATTTTATGCACTCTACTCGATTAGCATCGATAAAGATGACGATAAGTCCGAACGAAGTAGAGTAAAAGGAATGAAAAGTACTTACGGAACAAGGGCTTCTATTTGTGCGCATTTCAGTTGGACACTTGATTATTTAGAAAACCAAATCCCCTGGTCAAAAGTAATTCGTTTGATGGCAGATTTACCTTCTTACGATTACGATGATGACGAAAATAAAAATACCCAAACAAAAAAAGCAGTAAAAATAACAGAACAGAATGCAGATGACATTCTTAAAATGTTTCAAAGCTAATGGATATAAATAACGGAATAGGGTACACGATTACACTTGATAATAAACAAGTGCAACAAATACTAAGACAGACAAAGCAAGATTTTGAAAGTTTTAATACACACGTTCAAAATCAATTTACTCAAACTACAGGAGTAGTTAATACACTTGCAAAAGGAGTAGCGGCTTTTTTAACAGTTGATTATGCAACTCAATTTGTTTCTCAACTTGTAAAAGTTAGAGGAGAATTTGAGCAGTTGGAAATTGCTTTTACAACTATGCTAGGTAGCAAGGAGAAAGCAGATTCTTTAATGCAAGAAATTGTAACATTTGCAGCAACAACTCCTTTTGGATTGCAGTCCACTTCAGAAGCTACTAAAATGCTCTTAGCTTATGGAGAAAGTGCCGATACTGCTTTAGATACAATGCGAAAACTTGGAGATATCGCTTCAGGAGTTGGCATTCCTTTGAAAGATATTGCTTATTTGTACGGAACAACAATGACGCAAGGTCGATTATACACTCAAGATTTAAATCAATTCTTAGGTCGTGGTATTCCGATGATGGACGAGCTTGCAAAAATTTTAGGAGTTTCTAAAAACGAGGTAAAAGGATTAGTTGAAGCTGGTAAAGTAGGTTTTCCAGAGGTACAAAAAGTAATTGAAAATCTTACAGCGAGTGGTTCGATGTTCGGTGGCTTAATGGAAGCTCAATCAAAATCTGTTGCAGGACAAATCGAACAGCTAAAAGACGCTGTCGATGTTATGTTTAACGAAATCGGTAAAGATTCGCAAGGGTTTGTAACAAGTGTTATTAGCGGTGCTTCGAGTGTAGTTGAGAATTATGAAGCAATTGGTAAAACAATAGCTGTGTTAGTCGCTACATACGGAACTTACAAAGCAGTTTTAATTGTTTTAAATGTTATTGAAAAAGCAAGATTAACTACAACTTTAGCAATTGGAGCTGCAGAAGGTAGAGTTACAGCTATGCAAGCTTTAAGATATGTTTCAACTCTTAAACTTACAGCAGCTCAAACAGCATTAAATGCCGCTATGATGGCAAATCCGTATGCAATTGTTATTACCGCTGTTGTAGCATTAGGTTCAGCTTATTATTTTTTAGCAGATCATACATCTGCTGCTGAAAAAGCGCAAGAATCCTATAATAAAACGCAGGAAGAAGTTAAATCTAAACTTGATGAAACTAAACAAAAAGCTGAGGAATATATAAGTATTTTAAAAGACGAAACAGCAACAGTTTATCAGCAAATTGAAGCTTATAAAGCATTGCAATTACTTAAACTTAAAGGATTTGAAAAATTAAGCCTTGAGCAAATTCAGGCTATGGATATTAACGAGATTAAAAAACTCGTAAACGAAGCGAATGACGTAAAAGGGCTTGATTTGCAAAAACAGAAGCTATCAGATATTGAAGGTCAAATTAAATCAATCAAATCTCAAATTGATAATGCAAATAAAGCAAATGGTCAAGGTGGTCTTGCGTTAGACGGTCTTTATAATAAATTAGATGTATTAAATAATCAATATAACCAGCAACTTACAACTGTTAATCAGATTGATAGAGAAATGAAATTTGCTAATATGACTTTAGAACAAAAAAGAGTATATTGGGAAAACATTATTTCAACAACTGAAAAGCAAATTTCTACAATTCAAGAAGTTAATATTAAACAAAATGATACAAATAATTTAGCGAATCAAGTTTCAAATGCTTTTCTTAGCTGGGATGTTTCAAGATTAAATTTTCAATTAAATGAAGCACAGAAGCAACTTATTGCTATTAATGGACAGATTAATTCTGCTGTTCCTGAAATAAAAAATAAATCATATTGGGATACTAAAAAATCCGATGCAACAAGCAAAAGAGATAAACTCGATCCAAAAGATCCAAGAAATAAAGAAGAATGGAATAAGCTAACAAATGAAATCAACGAAGCTGATAATGCTTTAAAAGCATGGGGCGTTACATCTACAAAGGTTGCTAAGCCAAAATCCATTAAACCTGCTACGCCTAAAAAAGCAGATGATCCGGTAGAAATTTACAAAAAACAGATTTCTGCTATTCAAGAACAATATGAAAGGTATTTAAAAATATTAGATGCTAATGATATTTCATTTGCAACAGAGAAAGCAATTTTACAAGCTCAATTGTCAAGTAAAGGAAAGACTTATGAAGAGTATTTGCGTACTCAACAAAAAGAACTCTCAAAAACAGCTGAAATATCAGAGATTGCAAGAAAAAAACTTTCATTCGTAAATGATGAGTTATTAAAATTAATTAATCATAGTGAAGTTGAAATTTTTAAGAATAATCTTGATAAACAGCTTGACAATGTTGATTCAGTTGTTGAGAAATTAAAAATCATTGATGATGTTAAAAATGAATTAAGTTCAAATACAAATGAACTTACAGCACCTAAGATTGAATTTATTGATAAAACTCAATTAGAGTTGCTCGAGCAATTAGACAAAGTGGGCAAAGATTTAGTCGCTTCTTTAGGTGGTGGTTACTCTCAACTGCAAAAACTTACAAATGAATATAATAATGATATTCTAATCTTAACAGAATCGCTTAAAAATGCAAAAACGGAAGCTGAAAAAACAGTTATAAATGATTCAATTTGGAAGCGAGGTGTAAAATTCGCAGAAGATTCAAAAGATCTTCCTACCAACGATGACAATTACAATAAGTTATTATTAGAATTTAAGTCGTTCGAACAAAAAAAATCTGATATAACTCTTGATTTTGATAATAAAATTTCAGTTGCTAAACTAAATAACGATAAGAAATTAGAAGAACAACTTCTTCAGGAAAAGAAAAAAGCATTATCTAAAATCGCTTTAGAGCAAATGAAAAGCTCAGAATCATTTGTAAAGCTATTAGGTGATTTAGATAAAATGTCGGTTAAGTCTTTAGATAAGTTAATCAAAGAAATAGAATCACAACTTGACAATCCTGAAATTGGTTTAGAAATGTCCGCTGAAGATATTAAGATTATCCTTGATCAACTTCAAAAAGCAAAAGACGAAATATCTAAAAAAAATCCTTTTAAAGCAATACAAGAAGGATGGAATGATTTCTGGAACGCAACTACAGACGATGATAAACTTGAAGCTTTAGATGAGTTTATGTCAGGAGTTAATTCTGTATTTGAAGCTACTAAAGAAATCATGGACATGACTACTGATGCTGTGGAAGCATTTGGGGGTAAGTTAGATGATTCTGCAAAACAAACTATACAATCTGTTCAAAATATTGTGAACGGTGTAGAAAATGCTATTCAAGGATACTTTAAGGGTGATTGGGCGCAAATGGTTGCGGGTATTGCACAAGTCGTTGTTGAGGTTGCTAAAATTATCGGAGGTTCTAAAGATAAACGTTTAGAAAAAAGAATCAAGAAACAACAAGAGGCTGTTAAAGAATTAAAAAGAGCCTATGATGAGTTAAGTTTTTCTATCGAAAGAGCATTAGGAGGAAAAGAATATTCTATGCAGAAAGATCAGATTAAAAATCTTGAAGAGCAAAAGGTTTTAATGGAGCAAATGATCAAAAATGAAGAAAAGAAAAAGAAAACTGATAGAAATAAAATCAATGAATGGGAAGACGCGATTGCTGATATTGATAGACAAATCATAGAAATACAAGAGAATATTGCAAATGATATTTTACAAACATCTGCAAAAGAATTAGCATCAACTTTGGGCGACGCGTTAGCCGAGGCATTCGGTAAGGGAGAAGATGCAGCAAAATCTTTCGAAAAGGTTGCGAACGATGTTCTTAAAAACGCAGTCTTAAATCAACTTAAAAAGAGATATATTGAGGAAGAACTTCAAAAGGCATTAGATCAACTTGAAAAAGATATGGGAGTTGATGAGAAAGGTTGGGACGGATTATCTCCAGAGGAACAGCAAGAATTTAGAGATAAGATAGAAGAGATTTCTCAAAACTTTCAAGGAGCATTAGAGCAATATTCTGACTTGTTTAAGGATTTGGAAGATCCAAACGAGACAGCAATGGCTGGAGCAATAAAAGGAATGTCGGAAGAAACAGGTAACGCTCTTTTAGGTCAATTTAACGCTATTCGTATTCTTCAAAAGGAACTTGTAACCATTAATATTGATTCGAACAAAATACTCCTAAATAGTTTGGATAGATTGGCCAACATAGACTACAACACGAGAAGTGTTTTACCACTTTTAGAAAAATTAATTAACAGAATAGATAATGCAGGACGAGCATATGGATTTTAATAATATAAAAATAGAAGCTCTTAAAAGAGCTAAACAAAACGAGATATGCGAAGAATGGGCGGTTAAAATGGATAACGCCCAAACTTTGGATGAGTTACTTGATATGTATATCAAAGGAATTGATTTTTCTTTTTCATCTGAATTTCTATCAAACGATTTTATGCGTAGAAATTTAAAAGGTAAAATGGAACATAAAGGAATTTTTCTTGATGATTCGATTGATTTACATAATAACAGAGATATTATTTGTCTTGGTGATTCAAGATTAAACTACTTAGCTGATGAATTTTCAGTTACTCAGATGTATTTACGCGACAACTCGAAAGCTCGATTAGTTGTTCGAGATAGCGCGTTTGTGATGATTGATATTTTCGACAATGTTCAGTTAGAAATCGAAGCGAGCGATAAGGCTAACGTTCGAGTGAATTGCTATAAAGGTGCTAAAGTTATTTATAAAAGTAACGATGATAGTTATGTAAAAATCTCATATAAAAACTCAAAAACGTACGGATGATTCCTGTAATTTATTTACTTGATCAAATACCCTTTAAAAATTACAATGTTTATGTTTCAGATTCTTCAAACTTATTTGATAAAGCTTCTATAAAAGAAAATCAAAAGAAGGATTGGAGTGATGAACACGGATATGATATCGATTTGCAATCTAGATATCATAATTCAAAAACGATTACGATTGATTGCTTTATTCCCGCTAATTCATTAAAAGAATGTATTGAAAAGTATAATAATTTTTTCAATGCTTTAGATCAAAAAGGATCTCGTAGATTATCTGTAATTGCAGGTGACTTAAGAATGGAATATCAAGTTTTCAGACAAGACACAGCAGAAAATAAATTGATATATGACGATTCTAATGCGGTTGGTACTTTCAAATTAAAGTTAATTGAAAATATGCCTGTTAAGCGTATACTTCAGTCAACTGAAAGAATAACAACAATTACTTTAAAGTCGAAAAAGGTTTTAGTAATTAATTGGGGAGACGGAATCGAAGAATATACTTCTCCTAATAAAGAAATCTATTCTCATAGATACACTAATAATGAGATTTATTTTCCTATGATTTTAGGTGATTTAGATTCAATCACAACGTTTAATTCAAATGCAACTATTCTATGGAACAGATTTTAGTTAAACGCGCAAATAACTCGGAGTATTTACTTGAGGATAAAAACAAAGGAAGTTTTATTACTTCAATCATCCAATCAACTGAATTAAGAAGTAATGACGTTATTAATGTTGAACTTTCAAGCCGTGAATTTATCAATTTTACAATTGGTGATTCTTTTTATTATTTAGGTCAAAAATATACGTTAAATCAAATCCCGCGTTACTTTAAAAATAGTTCGAATGATTTTCAATATTCAATAACATTTGAAGGAGTAATGTTTGATTTGCGTCGTGCTTCTTATGATGTAAATATTGACACAACAGGATCTGCTATTTATGGCGAAACATTAACTGCTGATCTAGAATTATTCGCAACTATTTTAATTGAAAATATCAATCGTGTTTTTCCTGGTAAGTGGATTTTAGGCGAAATTCCAACTGAAACAGAAACGAAAACAATTACATTTTCAGAAGAAGAAAACTGTTTAGCTGCCTTGCAAATGTTATGCGATGAATACGATACTGATTTTATCATTAAAACAGATAATAACGGAGTTAATATTCTAAACTTTAAACAGGTTGGAGAAGAGATTTCTTTAGAGTTTAAAGTAGGTTTTCAAAAAGGTTTATACAATTTAACTCGTGAAAAAGTTGACGCAAGCGATATTGTTACTCGTTTAAAAGTTTATGGTTCAGATAAAAACTTAGGAACTGATTACCGTGCTAATCGTTTAGTCTTAAAAGATAAGAATAAACCAAATTCTTACATTGAAAATACGCAAGCGGTCGCTAAATATGGAATTTACGAATCAACTAAAATCTTTGATGATATTTATCCAAGACGTAAAGGAAAAGTAACTTCTATAAATTCGGATTCGGTTTACAAATTTTCTGATTCATCAATGGATTTTAATTTAAAAGAGAAAGATGAAAACGGAACTAAATATTTACTAAACGGAATTAATGCAAAGATTCATTTTAATACAGGTGATTTAGCTGGTTACGAATTCGAAATTCACGATTACAATCACGAAACAAAAGAATTTCATATTATCAAATTTGCTGATGAAAATAGCTATGAATTTCCTTCAAAAGATAGTGATGCGTTCAGAATTGGCATTGGCGATGA
Organism: Empedobacter sp. GD03739; assembly: GCF_029843245.1. NCBI lineage: Bacteria > Pseudomonadati > Bacteroidota > Flavobacteriia > Flavobacteriales > Weeksellaceae > Empedobacter > Empedobacter sp. GD03739. The sequence continues at coordinate 51,593 of NZ_JAOCHX010000014.1, forward strand.
GTATGTTATTTTAGATATTCAAATGCCACAAACATATATCGATAACGCAGAAGCTGAATTGTTTGAAAAAGCTGATGAATATTTATCGGATAAGCTTGAACCAAACATTCAATATTTGCTTGATGTTGATACGTTACATCTTCAAAGAATTTTAAATGATACTGTAACGCAATTCTTTTCAATTGGTGATTTTATCAAAGTTATTGATGAAGATTTTGATATTAATCGCTATATCAGAATTAAATCAATTGAAAGAGATTTAAAAAATCCATTTGATTATAAATTAACGCTTTCAGATTCAAAAGTTACAAACTTTTTAAGTGGGACTATTCCAGGAGAAATCAATACGATTAAAAACATTATAAAACTAAATAATCTAAATGATCCTGCGAAAGCTCGCCGTAATTGGAAAGATGCTCAGGAGGTTTTGAATATGGTTTTTGATGTTGAAGGTGATTATTATACGGATAAAATTAAACCAAATTCAATTGAAACAACTCACCTGCAAGTCGGTGCTAAGTCAATGCAATTTAACCTTATCGATTCATTTTTCGAACCTAATTTTGAAGGGAATCCAAATAAAATAAGATGGTCTACATGTAAACTTGTTCATTTTACTATTTCTGATAAAATAGTTGATTGGCAAATTCAAGGAGGTCAGAAGGATTTAGAGTCGAACAAGCCTTATTATTTGTACGCAAAATGCAACAAGTCAAATAATATAGGTGTAATTGAAATAACGGAAACGCAGTACGTAGTTGATCAAGGGAATTTTTATTATTTCTTAATCGGAATTATAAACACTTATTCGGAAGATGTAAAGGCGCGTGAAATCTCATTGATGTATGGATTTACAACAGTCTCAGGAAGATTTATAAAAACGGGTAGAATTGAATCGAGTGGTGGAGGTACTTATTTTGACCTTGATACAGGGGAGATTAGCGGCAAGATAACCTTCACGTCAGATTCACCTGCTTTAAATCAGATTGATGATAGAATAGAAGAAATTTTTGGAGACGATTCATTAAATCTCTACATAACATCAACAAAAGGCGATTTACTTGACATTGACGATTTAAATACAACATTAATAGTTTCTGTTGATAGGTATTTCAAAGACGTTACAGATGAAGTTATAAGTTGGCAATGGACGAGAGAAAGCGGATTAAGCCAAGAAGCACAAGACGCTGATGAAATTTGGAAAATAGGTAAAATAACAAAAGATTTAGTATTAACTCCTGCTGATTTCACAAGTGATATTTTTGAATACGGACATACTTTTATATGCACTGCATTATTAGAGGGGAATAAAACAATTGATGGTAAAATAACAATATAATGAAAACAGGAACTACAAATATAAAACTAAACTACAAACCCTTAAACGCAACTAAAAGTCTTAGGGTTTTAAGCGGTTCTGAGCGTCAGAACTACAATGCCGATACAATGACGTTTGAGCCAGATAGACGTATCGACCCATTAGTTATAATGGTAGAGTGTGGCGTAACAGACCCACATAATTTAAAAAACGGAAATGTAAATTCAGACTTGAATTCTGTCAGTTGGAAAATCTCAGAAAATGGTGTTTTTAAAGATATTTTAGAAAGCGATTCAGATTTTAAAATTGGTAAAAATGCACAAAAAGGGCAATTATCAATTTATAAAAACATCTCAGATTTAGAGCCTGTAACGATAATTTTTACAGCAAAGTATTTAGAACCAATTTCTAAGCGTGTGGTGAATTTTCAAGAAAATTTTGATTTAGTTACCTTACCAATTGCTCAAACTCCTGTAACACTTGAAGCTACAATGCTTGTTGGAGGTACTTTGTTTGTTAATAAAAATCAAGATGGTTTATTAACGCAAGCGAGATTATTTCGTGGTATAGAACAATTACCAGCTGCTTATTATTGGTACAAAGGTAACACAGAGATTACAGATGCTAATGGTTATGTAGGTTCTAAAACTGAAAGACTTTTCATTCCAAGTTCGCAAATTTCTAAAACAGGAGATGTTATTCGTGTTGAAGTAGCTGATTGTTCGGAATACGTGAATCAATTAGTTAAACAAAAAGTAGATGTAGACCCGCAAGTTGTTGAGTGGAGGGGATTGTATCAAAGCGAGGGTGAGAATTTGAGAAATAACTCACAAACTCCTTCATTTACAGGTTACCAAGGTTCGCAAATAACTACTCAAATTGTTGATTACAATTCAAAAAAAGTAACGCATATTAAGTCTGAAGGAGGAAGTGCTTTAATAAAAGCATTAACATCTATTGATGCACCAAAACAAGGAGAAATAGTATCTCTTTCTGTTAAAATTAAGACTTTGACTAAACCTGTTAAATTAAATTCTAATATTGGTGGAACTATAGATATTGAAGCTAATAAAGAAGAATATATAAAATGGGAAGGGGTTGTAGGTAATGGTACAGGAATTCTTCAAATACAATTACGCACCTTGACAGTAAGTGAAAGTGTTGACCTTTACATTTGGGATGTTAAATATGAGATAGGAGGCGTATCAACTAATTGGTCACCTGCAAAACAAGATTTGAATAATTTAGTTGCTCAAAAAACTGCTCAATACAAATCTGAAACTAAATTGCCAGAAAACTATCGACCAGCAACTAAACCTGCCAAAACGTATAAATCTGATTTCTTGTTAATCAAAAAATTTCCAGAATACAAAGAAGAAGTATTAATAACGCAAGGTGGAATTGATGCATCAGCAAGTTCAGTCGAAGCCGAAATGATTATCAAAACAAATGATGGTGTTATGCAAAATCCAGAAAAATACTTTTCGGTAGGGTGGATTAAACAAACAAATGGAACTTTTAAGTACAAAGGTTTTAAAGTGAATATTTCAATGGCTGATATAGTGGCTTTAAACGCTGAAAATAAAGAATTAGATTACGAATTAAGAGAAGATTTAACATTAAAAATATAACAATGAATTACATAATAATAAACGAGCAATTAGCAATTGATTTAGGAATTATATCCGAAAGTCATTTTTACAGAAAAGGAGATGAAAAAGTAATTTTCAAAAGTGATATTCTAACAATTTGGGAACAAAATAATAATCAGAAACTTGAAGAAAATCAGTACGAAATACTTAATACAAATAACGCTTTAAAACAAATAGAGAAATGGACACAGTAAGAGGTAGACGCACAATTCGTGTAACAAAAAAAGGAGATACCTTATCAGCATCTTTAATTGCTAATAAGCCTTTAGTTGCAAAATATCAAGATAATCAAGTTATAGGCTCTTGGGCAGATGTAGCTAACAATAGAATTGTTTATGCGCAGATTTTAACATCATTAAGTAATACACCTGTCGCAAATGCTTCAATTACAAATGTTGTTTGGAAATTCAACGGAGCGGTTATTTCTGATTCAGATACTAAATTTGAAAAAACAGTCTATAATATCGGTTCAAATCAAGTCCCTGCTTTAAAAATTAAAGCAGATATTATGAATGGTATAACAACAACTTCTTCAATTGAATTTTCAGCAGATGTTTATACGGGAGGTTATACTACAAAAATAAATTGTTTTATTTCCGTTATTAGAGAAAATGTCAGCGCAAATACTTATTCGGCTTATATCGTTGACAAAGATGGTCGTGGTGCAACTGTGACAAGTGATTTTCCGACAGTTAATTTAGAAGCAGTTTTGGAAAAAGGAGGTGTTATAGTATCTACTGGCTTAACGTATCAATGGTTTAGAATGACATTAGATTCAGTAAGAGATTTATCGAACGATACTATTGCTGATAATCGAGAAACCTTGGTTGGTAAAACAGCTAAAACGCTTTCTTTAACGAAAAAAGATGTAGATACTTATGATACGTTTATGGTCGATATTAAAGAGAATGGTCAATTTATTAAATCAGCTATAATCTCTGTTCGAGATGAAACAGATGCATTAGATTTACAGTACAATATAACGGGTTCTGAAAGTGATTTAGATGTTGGTGGTTCTGTAAAATATACGCCTAAAATCGTTTTGCATGGTACAACAACTCCAGCGCCTGGTACTTGGACTTTTAGTTATCAAAAAATAAAAACAGATGGGACTTTAGTTGGTGCAAAATCAACGGGAGTAAGTTATACGGTTACTTATGCAGAAGTAGAATCGGCAGGTGGAGAAATTGACGTGCTATTTGAAGCAACTGAAGCGTAATGGGAGTAGTTCGTGGAAAACGTTCAGTAAAAATAAAAGAGAAAATAAAAGCTGTGCAAATTCAAAGCACAGCAAATCTCTTTCAAGGACCTGTACCTGCTAATATCACACTTAAAGCTGTTCCACAAGGTTTCACAGCTTTGAATTACAAGTGGTATATCAACGCGGGCACAAGTATTGTGGGTACAAATCAGACTTTCATCATAGCGAACAATCAAGTTGAAACAACCAACGTATATAAAGTAGTAGTTACGAGTATTGACGGAGAAAGTTTTGAAGCGACTATTTCTATTGCTAAAGTAAAAGACGGTAGTGCCATTGTTGCTTTAAAGCGTTATATGGATGAGCTAATAACTCAACATCAACAATTAAATGCTAATTATAATTCCCTTTATAGCAATCCTAAAATTGGAACATACCAAAGTACATTGCATACAGCTTATGTTGATTATGTTGCAGAGTATAATATACTTGTAAATTATATTACTGCTATTATTACACAAAATAGTTTTAGTGAAGCAGAGGAAACTGTATTGAATGGTTATATAGCTAATTATAGATTGAAATTAGTTGATTTGGTTAATGCGTTAGAAACCGCGTTAAAATTAACAACAGATTATTTAGATGATACTATTACTCGTATTAATGAAATTACATCATTTTTAGACACAACAATCAATGGTAATGTAATTGGCACGGGTGTTTTAATGGTTGGTTCAGAAACTCAATCTAATGCAGGTATATCGGGACTAAATGAAGCTGGTTCAAAATCGGTTAGGTTATGGGCTGGAGGTACTGCTCAAAATAGAGATAAGGCAAATTGGGTGATGCTTGATGATGGGACCGAGAGAACATTTCATTCAAATGGAAATTTAGCTTCTGAAAGAGGTTTAGTAGATGGAAGTCCTATTTTTAACTTCTACCACAAAGATGGGTATTTATTGTTTAAATTAGACCCAAACAGAGGTTTAGTAAATGTTGCATACATTCCAGAAAGTTGGACAAATACACCTATGATTAATATAAATCAAAGTAGTAGTACTTTAAATGTTGCAAGCGCTCAATCGTTTCTTAATTCATTAGTACTTGAAGATTTTAGGTATCATGGACAAATTGGAGAAGATGGTTTTTACCGTTGGTATTTCAACAATAATTATACGTCATTTGAGTATCAAAATGGAACTCACCCCGATAATTCTCAATACGAGAATTTGATTGGATATAAGACGATGAACGATTCAAGAACAGCAAACATTCCAAATGGTTGGTACGGCTTGCAAATTGGAACGATTGCAAATGCTTTCGGAGAGTATCCGCCACCAAGACCAACAGTAAATTATATACTTTATTATATTGAAAATGGTAAGGTAGTTAAAACACAAAACATTAATTTTTAAAAAATGACAAATCAATTCAAATTAGAGCAACGCTCTACAACTGAGCAGTAACTAAGTATTATCTTTCAACAATTAATTACAAAAACCCCACTTCGTTGATTTAGTTTTACAAAACATTATTAGCGCTTTATTTAACAATGTAATAATGAATCAAAGTAATTTTTATTCTAAAGTAAAAAAATGGTTAATCTATTTAACTTTATTTTTCACGCCTATTATTCTTCTTTTTACAACAAAAATTAAACTTACTGAAAAGGATAGAATCGGTTTTTTTATTGAGAGTTTTTTCAAGTTAGCTCCAATAGTTTTTATAGTTAATTCTGCATTTAATTGGCATAACGAGCATGAAGCCTTTTTGTATGGTTTATATGGTGTTCTTTTTGTAAACGCTGTTTTTGGAATATGTACTCATGCTAAGTTAAAGACTCTTGATATAGGAGAATTTGCTAAATCAACTCTTATAACAATCGTTGTTGTTTCAGGCGTGTATTTTTCACTAGATAGAGTTAATAATTCAATCCCAGAAGGTTTTCTATCTATTGCTTTTACTTCATCAGTTCAAATATTAACATTAATGTTTCCTTTAGCTAAGATTTTGCGTAATAGTTTCATTTTAACCAACGGAAAATTCCCTCCAGAGTTTCTAATTGAAAAACTTTACAACTACGAGCGAGACGGAAATATAAAATCATTTTTAGAAATATTAAAAAAAGAAGAGTAACATGTTAGTTGATTTTCAAAAACAATACGGATTGGTTGCAGACGGAAAGTTTGGACCTGCCACAGCAAAAAAAATAGTTGAAGTTTTCAAGATTAAACATCCTGCTCAATTCTTTGGGCAAGTTTGTCATGAAAGTGCTGACTTGACTTTGAAAGAAGAAAACTTAAACTATTCTGCAAGTCGCTTACTTCAAGTGTTTCCTAAATATTTTAATCTGACAAATGTAAATAGATACACTGGTAAGCCTATTGAAATTGGTAATAGAGTTTACGGAAGTCGTATGGGAAATAAAAATGCGAACGATGGATATTACTTTAGAGGACGTGGAGCAATTCAATTAACAGGAAGAAGCAATTATAAAGCATTCGAAAATTGGCTGGTTGAAAAAGGACTTTGTAAGTCAAATGAAATTATGCTTGATCCTGATTTAGTATGGAAAAAATATTACATCGAGAGTGCTATATTTTTCTTCGACACTAACAACCTTTGGAATATCACGGACGTTTTAAATTTGACCAAAAAGGTCAATGGAGGGACTAATGGATTACAGGATAGAATAAATAGAACTTTGCGCTATGAAAAGTGGTTTTAATCATCGAAATGTAATTTCAACAATAACAATGTTTATTGCATTGTTACTGCTTATTTCTGCTTACGGTTGTAGAACTTCAAAATCAGTTGTAGAAAAGCACAAGGAAAGTTTTTCAAAGGAAGAACTCCAACTGAATAAGTTTGATTCGGTAACGAAAATTGATAAACTGAATAAGATTGATAATTCATTTCAAAGTCAATGGAGCGATTTTAAGCAGAAGTTAGATATTTCTTTTAATGGATTATCTAATGATGATTTTTTTGAATTTCAGTTTACTGAAAATGGATTTATAGCTAAAGGTAAAGGATCTGTTAATCAGAAAACCGAAACAAGTAAGAAAGACTCTGCAACTAATAAAAAAGTAGATGAAACTCTTAAAGAAAACTCAGATATTCGGAAAAACGAAGTAAATCAAAACAAAGTAGACGAATCAAAATCGAAAATTAATAAGAATAAACAAAATAAAAGTTTCGGACCTTCATTTAACACAACAATTATTATAACAACTGCGGTTGTAGTTATCCTGATACTCTTATGGAAGTTTGGTTTGCCTAATTTTAAAAGTAAATAAATTTAAAGTGATCTAAGTGATCACTTTTTTTATTTGACAACTATTTGATTTTAGATGAATTTTAGATGTTGCTTATTAGACATAAAATATTGCTTAAATTTCTACAAACCTCTGTTTAAGCGAAAAAGTATATCTAAATCAATCTTGCTTAATATCTAATTTTAGACATTCTTATTTGATCAGTGCGACTCGATGCAATTAACAAGAAATTTTTCCCTTTGAATCCAAAATATAAAAATGCAATTCAATTGGATGATGAAGACACTGTTTTAATTCTTGGAGTTGTAACTTCATTAATTAGGCAAAAAAGAAAGGTATAATAACTTATTTATTGTATATTTGATTAACGTTTGGAAAGAGATTTCTGAACGTTTTGTGTTTGAAAATAAACACAAAAATTTGCAAAATTTGTGCAAATAAATCTATATAAAATTATAATTAATTTAAAAGTCTTTATTTATGGGGGTTGAAGTAGCAGTTTTAGGAGCTGGTTGTTTTTGGTGTGTGGAAGGAATTTTTAATTCGATAAATGGAGTAGAACAAGCTATCTCTGGATTTGCTGGAGGAAATGTAGAAAATCCTACTTATCGTCAGGTTTGTGATACAGATACAAATCACGCGGAAGTTGTTGAAATTACTTTTGACAATGAAGTGATTTCGTACAAAGAATTATTAGAAATTTTTTGGAATATTCATAATCCAACGCAGTTAAATAGACAAGGAAACGATGTCGGTACACAATATCGTTCGAGTATTTTTTACACATCAGAAGAACAAAAAAAGCAAGCGGAAGAATCGTTAAAAGAGTTTGATAACGGAACTTTGTATGAAGATAAATTCGTTACAACAATAGAGCCTTTAGATAAATTTTGGCCAGCCGAAGATTATCATCAAGGTTATTACAATGAAAATCCAGATCAGCCATATTGTTCGGCAGTTGTTGGACCAAAAATTGCAAAATTTAAATCTAAATTCAAACAGATTTTAAAATAAGAAAAGCGACCAATTGGTCGCTTTCATTTTATTTTCCTTTTTTACGTGCTTTCGCTTTTTGTTTTTGCTGACCACGGTTTTTAGGTTTAGATTTTGGTGGTTTACGTTTTGTAGGACCACCTAAATTCACCTTTTTATTTTTATCTTTTTTCTCGTGAAATGCTGCACCACGTTCTTCAATTTTTACAGTTGTAAGTTGTTTCATTTTTACAACATCTTTCTCAAATTCACGTTTTACAGGATTTATTTTTACGTCCTCTTCAGGAAAAGGAAGTTCGTTAATCTCTTTATCCATCAATGCTTCAATAGCATCTAAACGTTCAATTTCCTTTTCAGAAAAATAAGAAATCGCTTCTCCTTTTTTATCCGCACGTCCTGTACGCCCAATTCGGTGAATATATTGTTCTGGAATTTCTGGAATTTCGAAATTGATAACATGCGTAACATCAGGAATATCCAAACCACGAGCCATAATATCTGTCGTGATAATTCCTCGGTATTCATCTCTGGTAAAGGCTTCCATTGTTCTCAAACGATAATTTTGAGATTTGTTAGAATGAATTACTCCAAATTCATCTGGATAAATTTCATCTAAATGATTAAAGATTAAATCAGCATGTTTTTTATTGTTTGCGAAAATTAAAACTTTCTCAAATTTTGCTTTGTCTCCTAATTGATGAACAATTAAATTCAATTTTGTATTGAAATTCTCAACTGGAATAGCCAATTGAGTGATTTTTTCTAATGGTGTTCCTGAACGAGCTAAGGAAATTTCAATAGGATTTTTGAAATATTCGTGTAACATATCATCTACTTGATCTGTCATCGTAGCAGAAAATAAAATGTTTTGACGTTTTTCGCTCATCATTGTAAATAAATGAATCAGTTGCGGACGAAAACCTAAACTCAACATTTCGTCAAATTCGTCAACCACTAATTTCTTCATTTCTTTGAATGATAATACATTGTCTATCGCCAAATCTAAAACACGACCTGGTGTTCCAACCAAAATATCAACGCCTTCATACACCAATAATTTTTGAGTATTGATGTTTACACCACCATAAATTCCTAAAACACGAACATTGATAAACTCTGTTAATTGCTCTAAAATATCGGTAACCTGAACAACTAATTCGCGTGTCGGAACCAAAATAACAATCTTTGGTTGATTCGTTTTAGAGTATTGATATGTATTCAATAAAGGTAATAAGTAAGCCAATGTTTTACCTGTACCTGTTTGGGCAATTCCCATTATATCTCGTCCAGAAAGAATCGGTTTGAATGATTTTTCTTGAATTGGAGTAGGGGTTGTGATATTCAACTTTTCTAAAGCCGAACTCAATTGTTTTGTTAATTCGAAATCCGCGAATGTAGCTTTCATTTTGCAAAGATAAGTTTTCTTGATGACTTCTTAAAAACTCAATGTGCAATCCGTTCAAATTCGTTGAAACTTCGTACTTTTGCATTTCGATTAAGTAAAAAGGAATAAAATGAGTTTAAAACAATACATCACACAGAATGTTTTAGAAGCGATTCAAAACGTTTATCAAATTAACCCTGAATCTGTTGAAATTCAGTTTACAAGGAAAGAGTTTGAAGGTGATTATACATTGGTTGTTTTCCCATTAATCAGAACTTTGAAAGGTAAACCAGAAGAAATCGGTACTAAAATCGGTGAAAATTTGGTTGAAAATAATAAAATTACAGCGTTTAATGTTGTAAAAGGTTTCTTGAATATGAGTTTAAGCTCAGTAGAATTTTTAGAAAATTTTACTCAAAATGCTCAAAATTCAACTTTTGGAATTACGAAAGTTGATGAAAATTCGAAAACAGTAATGGTAGAATATTCATCGCCAAATACGAACAAACCTTTGCATTTAGGACATGTTCGTAATAATTTGTTAGGATTTTCAGTTTCTCAAATCATTGAAGCAGCAGGAAATAATGTGATTAAAACACAAATTATTAACGATCGTGGGATTCACATTTGTAAATCGATGATCGCTTGGGAAAAATTTGGAAATGGTGAAACGCCAGAATCTGCAAATATGAAAGGCGACCATTTGGTTGGAAAATATTATGTAGAATTTGACAAACATTATCGTCAAGAAATCAAAGAATTAGAAGCACAAGGAAAAACGGAAGACGAAGCGAAAAAAGAAGCGCCAATTTTCTTAGAAGCACAAGAAATGTTGCGTCAATGGGAGGCACATGAACCAAAAGTTATTGAGCTTTGGCAAAAAATGAACGGTTGGGTGTATGATGGTTTTGCAAAAACGTACAAACGTCTTGGTGTTGCTTTTGACGAATATTTATACGAATCGAATACCTACATTTTAGGAAAAGATATTGTTGAAGATGGTTTAAACAAAGGTGTTTTCTACAAAAGAGAAGATGGTTCTGTTTGGATTGATTTGACAGCAGAAGGTTTGGACGAAAAATTAGTTTTACGTTCGGACGGAACTTCAGTTTATATCACGCAAGATTTGGGAACAGCTGTAGAGCGTTTCAAAAATAATCCGACGTTAGAAGAATTGACGTATGTTGTAGGTAATGAGCAAGATTATCACTTCAAAGTTTTATTCTTAATCTTGAAAAAATTAGGTTATTCTTGGGCTGATGCTTTACATCACTTGTCTTACGGAATGGTTGATTTACCAAACGGAAAAATGAAATCTCGTGAAGGAACAGTTGTAGATGCTGATGATTTGATGCAAGAAGTTTACAATACTGCAAAAGAGATTTCTGAAGAATTAGGAAAATTAGACGGAATGTCTGATGATGAGAAAGCTGAATTGTACGAAACAATTGCTATGGGTGCTTTGAAATATTACATTTTGAAAGTAGATCCTAAGAAACGTATTTTATTCGATCCGAAAGAATCTGTAGATTTTAATGGAAATACAGGACCATTTATTCAATATACTTTTGCGCGTATTCAGTCTTTATTGAGAAAAGAATCTCCAAAAGAATTTGATGCAAATGCAATAGAATTGAATGATGCTGAAAAAGAAATTATTCGTGCACTATACGATTTCGAAGATACAATAGAAAAAGCGGCGACAGAAATGAGCCCAGCTTTGATTGCTAATTACGTATATGAGTTGGTGAAATTATTTAATTCATTCTACCAAAACAATCCAATCTTGAAAAATGAAGATGAAAATGTGAAAAACTTCCGTTTATATCTTTCTCAATGGGTTGCAAATACAATTCAGAATTCGTTACGTTTATTAGGAATTGGTGTTCCTGAAAGAATGTAATCGACTTATAAAATAAATAAAATGCCTCATCAATTTGGTGAGGTATTTTTTTAACTTTACAATATGAAAATAGGAGATTTACTGAAACAAAAAGATCCCCACGATAAATTTAATTTGAAACGATTTCACGATGCGCAAAGTTTTGTGTACGATGAAATTTTGATGGAAGTTCATGCAGGAAAAAAGCAAACGAATTGGATTGTTTTTATGTTTCCTCAATTAGTTGGTTTAGGTTCTAGTGATTCGTCATTAGAATTTTCAATTTCTTCAAAAGAAGAGGCGAGAGCTTTTGTAAAAGATGAAGAACTTTGGGGAAATTATTTAGAAGTTTTATCTGTATTATTAATGCGACATAAAGGCGTAATTCCGCAATTAATTTTCGGAAAAAATGATGCAATGAAACTGAAATCAAGTTTGACATTATTCAACTTTATAGTTCCGAAAGAAAAAATTATCAAAGATGTTTTGAAGTTTTTTTATGCAGATCAAGTCGATAAAAAAACATTAAGTATATTGAAACAAATGAATAAATAAAAAATCTCGAGCATTTGCTCGAGATTTTTTATTTACAACGAATTACGACTTTCTATTCCCAAAGTATTGTAAATAACCTTTAAATGATATTTCACGGTATTCTCAGAAATATAGAGTTCAGTTGCAATTTCTTTATTTGTAAATCCTTTCTTCACTAATTCGATGATATCCAGTTGTCTTTCCGAAAGATTATAATCACTTAAAATGATTTTCTTTTCAACTTGATTTGCGTTATTCGAATGATTAATCAAATCAGAAAGTTTATTTCTCATCCGTTCATTTTCATTTTCAACAAGTTTTCTTTTTTCGATGTTTATCTTGTAGAATTTATAAAGAACAATTAATAATATGATTAGAATTGTAGAAATAATAACTAGAAATAATCGGATATTTTTTTGATTTCGAACTTCTAAATCATTTCGTTTATTAATAATTTCTCGTTCTAAATTTTGTAATTTTCCACTTTGATTAATTGCATCATAATCAGTTGCAAGATCATTTACAATTAATCTTGTTTTGTATGCTTTTTCCCAATCTTCATTCTGTGCATAATACCAAGTAAGAGATTCATACATATTCAAAATATAAAGTTTTATACTATAATGTTTTGCATAATACAAACCTTTGTTAAAAGCTTCTAAAGCCTTCTTATTGTCCTTTGTTTCTGTATATAAGTGTAAAAGCTTTCTATAAATATTAGGTAAATGTTTGGGAGATTTTTGCTTCAAAATTTCTATACCTTCCAAATAATCTTTTTCTGCCTGAATATAATTTTTATTTAAACTATTCATTGTGCCTAAAACAGAAATATAAAAGCCATAAGTTTCTGCATCCAAATATTTTAAATTAGATTTATTTACTTTTTGAAGCAATTCCTTAACCTTATCATATTTTAAATAATCAAATTGGATGAAGATTCGTTCAATTAAAACTCTTGTCTCAACTTCGACTTTATATTTCGAACTCTTTAAACCATATTTTTCAGCAACGTTTAAATTTTCTTCTGCTTCTGGATAATTTAATAATGTTTTATACGTAAGATATTTTAACAAATACAAATTATATAAATCGTAATTCGTTACGTTTTTAGAATGTATAATACTATCTAATTTGATAATTGATTTATCAAATGAACCGATTTCATTATAATATGAGATTTCTTTCTTTAGAATTTCGGAATTTATTGTATTTCCTATCCCTACCTGGGTAAAAAATAATGTAAAGAAGATAAAAAGTATTTTGTTGTTCATTTTTATTATATAACTGATATTTAGTAAAGTAATTCAACTACCTGTAGGTAGTAATCGTTAAACTACCTCATAACTACTCCTGCAAAAATAGGAATTTAAGTACTGAATCCTAAAATTTGCAAAGAATTTATTTAGCACATAAATCTGGTGTTAATAGCTAATTATTTATTAAAAATGAAGATTATTTTATCTACTTTATTACTACTGTTGTGTAGTTTAGGTTTCTCTCAAAATTTGGATTACAAAAATTTAAAACAATTTATTGGAAATCGTGTAAATGAGTTAGAGGATTTTTATAAGGTTTCTTCTACATCTATTGAAGATAATTTTGGAAACCAAAAAGTAATGTACAATTCAGTAAAAATTGAACCATATACGTTGAATATTGAGGTTGAAACTGAAGGGAAAAATATAAAGCGTATTGTGGTCAAAAATTCTGAAAATAGAACAAGTTTCTTTAAAAATATTGCAGAAGAAATAGAAAAAGAAGCTCCAATTAAGAAAAACTATAAGACGTATTATATCTCTTTAGTTAAGAACTCTACAAAAAAGAAAA
>NZ_JAOCHX010000015.1:0-65193 GCF_029843245.1 Empedobacter sp. GD03739
TTTTTGAATTATTGTTCAAATGTCTTGATATTTAATAGATTATTAACATGGGAAAGTGAATCTTAAGCGAATCTTAAGTTTGCGATTCTTGAATGAAAGATAGAAGCAGAAAACGTTAATAATTCGTGAAAAAATGGTTTTGATTAGAAATAGTTGTAAATTTGTAATTGGTTTATAAAGTAGGTATAATGGAAGAGATATTAATCAATGAAAAAGAAGAAAAGTTTTTAACATATTGGGAGAAAAGATTCTCTACAATTTTTAAAGACAATACAAGTTGGACAACTTTGTTTATGACAGTTAACAAAGCTACTTTTCCAGATTCATTAAATATAGAAACGTTTTGCAAAAAGTTTATGCAAGATTTCAATATGAAATTATCATATAAATATGATGAATCAGACAACGAATACGATTTGACAATTACAAGATAATTACGTAAAACGAAAAATCCTTATCAATTTTGATAAGGATTTTTTTGTGTCAAAATGGGACATTTGATTGATAATCATGCTTAAATTTTAAGAAAAATATTTAACCAAAAAATTAAATAAAATATTGTTGATTTAGATTTGATTTTACTAATTAAAATGTTTAATTTTGCAGTTCACTTTTAAAGGTGATTTAGTTTTTAAAGTTTACAACATTTGTATAGCTCATAATAAGGTTGAGCGTCTCTACGGCAGACCATAAAAAATTGCCACTACAAATGAATTTTTTTTCTACAAAATGAGTCTTGAACCACTCTTGTTAGAAAATAGTTTGTTTGTTGATGTAGATGATACAAATGGTTTAAACACATTAAACCAAATAGTACAGCAAACAATACAATGAACCACAGACTTTTCATTCAGAAGAAATCGAATTTTGACGTTATCAGTCAGAAGACTACAATAGAACTCAAAAACCTTGTACCTACAATTGTGTGCAAGGTTTTTGTTATTTATGATCTATTTAATATAGAAGAAAGCCAATTACAAGAGGTTCAAAATAAGGTGTTTGTCGATCCTGTGACAGACATTGTTTTCAAATACGTAGAAGACGCAGTTAACGAAAGCATTCCTTATTCTAAAAACTATTTTGCAACCGAATTTTTACCTGGTCAATACAATCAACGCGATGATTCTTCGGAACAATGTTTAGTGTTGATGAATGTTGAAAATGTAACCGTAAAATCTGGTTTATTATATGTTTTCAATGATGATTTGTCTGCGGAAGATTTAAAGAAAGTAAAAGATTACTTAATCAATCCAATTGAGTCGCGCGAGAAAGATCTTTCTAAAATGGAAATTCCAGCAAATCCAGAAGCTACTGAAGTTCCAATTATTGAAGGTTTTATTTCTGCTGACGAAAATAAACTACAAGACATTTACAACCAATTCGGATTATCGTTAGAGATGGATGATTTAGTTTTTATTCAAGACTATTTCAAATCAATCAATCGTAATCCAACCGAAACTGAGTTAAAAGTTTTAGATACTTATTGGTCTGATCACTGTCGTCATACAACTTTTGAGACGGAGATTACAGATGTTCAATTTAATTCTAAATTTAACGAAACACTTCAAAAAACATTCGATTATTACCAACAAGTTCGTCAAGAATTAGGAATAACTAAACCAATTCGTTTGATGGATTTAGCAACTGTGATGGGAAAATATCTTTCTCGTACAGGAGTTGTGAAAAATATTGATGTTTCTGAAGAAATTAACGCATGTTCTATTGTCGTTCCAATCGATGTAGATGGTGTTGAGGAAGAATGGTTATTACAATTCAAAAACGAAACACATAATCACCCAACAGAAGTGGAACCATTTGGTGGAGCTTCGACATGTGTTGGTGGAGCAATACGCGACCCTTTGAGTGGACGTTCTTACGTTTTCCAAGCGATGCGTATTACAGGAGCTGCAAATCCTTTAGAAAAAATTGAAGATACGTTACCAGGTAAATTACCACAACGTAAAATCTCTAAAGAAGCAGCAAACGGATACAGTTCTTATGGAAATCAAATTGGTTTAGCGACAACTTTTGTGAAAGAAATTTATGACGAAGGGTACAAAGCAAAACGCATGGAAGTTGGTTTTGTGGCTGGAGCTGTAAAAAAAGAATATGTTCGTCGTGAAGAACCCGTTGCAGGTGACCGAATTATTTTATTAGGAGGAGCAACAGGTCGTGATGGAGTAGGAGGAGCTTCTGGTTCATCTAAAACACACGATGGTCTTAAATTAGACGATTTATCAGCAGAAGTTCAAAAAGGAAATGCAATTGTTGAACGTAAAATTCAACGTTTATTCCGTAATCCAGATGTTTTAGCATTAATCAAAAAATGTAATGACTTTGGAGCAGGAGGTGTTTCTGTTGCAATTGGTGAAATTGCACGCGGAATTAATGTTAATTTAGATTTAGTTCCATTGAAATATGCTGGATTAAACGGAACAGAATTAGCGATTTCTGAATCTCAGGAACGTATGGCTGTTGCGGTTGAGGCTAAAGATGTGGAAACATTTATCTCATTAGCAAAAGAAGAAAATCTTGATGCGACTTGTGTTGCTGAGGTAACGGGAGATGATACAATGACTTTGGTTTGGAAAGGAACAAAAATTGTTGAATTAGACCGTAAATTTTTAGATACAAATGGCGTTCGTAAACAAGCTAAAATCGAAGTTACGGACGAAGAATATACAAATCCTTTTGAGAATAAAGCCTTCAATAAAGAAGCGTTTATTGCAATGATGCAAGAGTTAAATCATGCGTCGCAAAAAGGTATGGTAGAAATGTTTGACAATAACGTTGGACGTTCTACTATTTTGAATGCTTTTGGTGGACAAACAATGGATACACCAGAAGATGTTTCGGTACAAAAATTCCCAACAGACGGATTTACAAATGCAGTTTCTATTGCTTCATTTGGTTACAATCCTACAATTTCTCGTTGGTCAAATTATCACGGAGCTTATTTTGCGGTAATTGATTCGATGACAAAAATTGTTGCTGCTGGTGGAAATTACGCTGATATTCGTTTAACTTTTCAAGAATATTTTGAAAAATTACGTGATGAAGCTACGCGTTGGGGAAAACCATTTGCGGCTTTATTAGGAACGATTGAAGCACAAAAACAGTTCGGAATTCCTGCAATTGGAGGTAAAGATTCGATGTCTGGTTCTTACCAAGATATTGATGTTCCGCCAACGTTGATTTCTTTTGCAGTTGCGCCTTCTTTGGCTGAAAAAATTGTACAAGGAACTTTAGTTGAAAAGAATTCTAAACTTTCAGTTTTTATTCCAACATTAACAGAAGATTATTTAATCGACGAAGCAAATACAAAAGCTATTTTTGATTTTATCGGAACAATTAATGCTGATGTAAAATCAATGATGACGGTTAAATTTGGTGGAATTGCAGAAACTGTAGCGAATATGGCTTTTGGTAATGAAATCGGATTTGAAATCAAAACTGATTTAGATGTAGCAAAATATTATCCAGCTTCGATTGTAATTGAACATTCAGATGATTTAAATATTCCTGCTGAAATCGCTCAAAATTATCATGTTTTAGGTCAGACAAATGATTCAACTTCGTTCAACTTTAATGGAGAAGAAATTAATTTGATTGAATTAAAACAACAATGGAAAGAAACATTCAATTCATTGTTTCCATATAAATCAACTACTGAAACTGTTGTTGAGGAAAAAGATTTAAAAGCAGAACAAATTTGTTTTGCCTTCGCCGATCATAAAGTAGAAAACCCAAAAGTTTTCATTCCAATTTTCCCAGGAACAAATTCAGAATATGATTCAGCAAAAGCGTTCCGTAGAGAAGGAGCAATCGTTTCGACTTTGCCTTTCCGTAATTTAACACAACAAGATGTTGAAGAATCAGTTGATGCTTTTGTAAATGAAATCAATCAAGCCAATATTTTCTTTGTACCAGGAGGTTTTTCAGCTGCTGATGAGCCAGATGGATCAGGTAAATTTATTGCAACGGTTTTACGCAATGAGAAAATCAAAAATGCAATTCACAATTTATTAGAGCGCGATGGTTTGGTTTTAGGAATCTGTAATGGTTTTCAAGCATTGATTAAATCAGGATTATTGCCTTATGGACGTATTCAAGATTTAGAAGAAGATACACCAACATTAACGTTCAATGAAATTGGTCGTCACATTACACAATTAGCGAAAGTGAGAGTGAATAAATCGCACTCACCTTGGTTAAAAGGAATGGAAGGTCAAGAATTCTGGATTCCATTTTCGCATGGAGAAGGTCGTTTCGTAGCAAATGAGGTTGAATTAGAAAAGTTAATTGATAAAGGACAAATCGCAACTCAGTTTGTAGATTTGGATGGAAAATTAGCTGGAAAAATGCCTTATAATCCAAATGGATCTACGTTTGCGGTAGAAGGAATTGTATCGCCTTGTGGAAAAGTTTACGGACGAATGGGACATCCAGAGCGTTACGAAGAAGGATTATTCAAGAACATTCCAGGAAATGGATATATGAATATCTTCAAAAATGCGGTGGAGTATTTTAGAGGGTAGATTATAGATATGAGATATTAGAAGTTAGATATGAGAAAATTTAACTTCTAAAAATTAAATAAAAAATGTCATTTAGAGTTTGTTGAGGAATCTAAAAAGATTTTTCATTACGCCAAGGCTTCATTCAGAATGACAATTGAAGAATAAAGTTTGAGTCATCCTGAACTTGTTTCAGGAACTCATCTTAAAAAAGTGAGAAGCTGAACTGAATTCAGCTTGACATTGAAAATAAAATAAGGAATTTTGAAGTTAGAAATAAGGTAGAAGAAAAAAAATCTAAATATTAAATATCTAACATCTAAATACTAAAAAAAGAAACAAACAACAAACTAATACCAATTTCGATCCTGAACCAATCGAAATTAATCTCGAAAGTTAACCTTGAACAAGTTAATTTTCAAAACAAACAACAAACACGAAGTGGACTTTTTCATTTCAAACAAAACAAAAAAACGATGTAATGAAGTTAGAAATAAGAAACTAGAAGTTAGATGAATTATAACTTTGAATTTCGAAAATCGAGCTTCGAAAAAACAAACAACAACGATGAGCTTAACAAAAAAAGACTTCATTTACGAAGGGAAAGCAAAACAAGTTTACTCAACAGAGGAAGCAGACAAAGTAATTGTTTATTACAAAGATGACGCAACTGCATTTAATGCACAAAAGCGCGGAACTGTTGAGGACAAAGGAGAAATGAACAACAAAATTTCGACTTTAATTTTCAACTATTTGATTGAAAAAGGAGTTAAAACTCATTTCATCGAGCAGTTGAATGATCGTGAGCAATTGGTGAAAAAAGTATCAATTATTCCAATTGAAATGGTTGTGCGCAACTATGTAGCTGGGTCTATGGCTCAACGTTTAGGATTAGAAGAAGGAGCGAAATCTCCAGTTACAATTTTTGATATCTGTTACAAAAAAGATGAATTAGGAGATCCATTAATCAACGATCATCATGCGGTTTTATTAGGAGCTGCAACATATGATGAGTTAGATGAAATGTACACACAAACAGAAGTAATTAACGAAGCGTTGAAAGAATTGTTCTTAAAAGCTGGATTAATTTTAGCTGATTTTAAAATTGAATTTGGTAAAGATGTTGATGGTAATATCATTTTAGCTGACGAAATTTCTCCAGACACATGTCGTTTATGGGATGTTGAAACAGGAAAAAAATTAGATAAAGACCGTTTTCGTCGTGATTTAGGTGATGTTTCAGAAGCTTATCACGAAGTATATAATCGTTTGACAGAAGTTTTAAAATAAACATTTTTTTCATTCTATAATGATTGATAAAAAATTACATAAAAGCCAATTAAAAGCTGAATATTTAACGAATTTCTACGAAAGAAATTTATTAAAAAAATATGCAGCCGATACTGTGGATAGTGTAAACGAAGAATGTGGTGTTTTTGGGGTTTATTCGCCAAATAATATCAACACATATTCTATTGCACAGTTTGGTTTATTTGCGCTTCAACACCGTGGACAGGAAGCGTGTGGTGTTTCTTTCTTGAAAGATGGAAACATTAAAACGGTGAAAAAAACAGGATTGGTATTAGACGTTTTCAAAACAATGGAAGCCGAGATTGAAGAATACCAAGGAAATGCTGCGATTGGACATACACGCTACACAACTGCTGGAGGTGGAAGTCGTCGTAACATTCAGCCACTTTACACGTACAATATTTATGGAAAACCTCATTTCTCTATTGCTCATAACGGAAATTTAATTGAAGTTGAAGCATTAAGAGCTGAATTAGAAGCAGAAGGTTTACCATTTTTAGCAACTTCGGATACGGAGGTTTTATTACGTTCTATTCAAAAATATTCGCATTTAGATATTGTAGAAGCTATACAGAAAGGTACAGAAAAGGTAAAAGGAGCTTATTCGGTTTTGTTATTAGCGAATAATCAAATGGCAGCTTTTCGCGATCCAAATGGTATTCGTCCTTTATGTTTAGGAAAATTGGACGATGCCTATGTTTTCTGTTCAGAAACATGTGCATTAGACGCTGTCGGAGCTGAATTTATCCGTGATGTAGAGCCAGGTGAATTGATTGTTGTAAATGAACAAGGTTTGAAATCTTATTCATTAAATCAACCAACGCAGCGTAATATTTGTGCTTTTGAGTACATTTATTTTGCACGTCCTGACTCGAATATCGAAGGAAATGAAATCTACGATTTACGTGTAGAATCTGGTCGAAAATTATACGAACAATCTCCTGTTGCTGCCGATATTGTAATTGGTGTTCCAGATTCTGGGATCCCGTCTGCAATTGGTTATTCAGAAGCTTCGGGTATTCCTTACGAACCAATTTTGATTAAGAATCGTTATATGTCGCGTTCGTTTATCGTTCCTTCACAAGAAATGCGTGAACGTGTGGTCAACTTAAAATTGAATCCCATCAAAAATAAAATCAAAGGAAAACGTTTGGTTGTTTTAGATGATTCGATTGTACGTGGAACAACTTCGAAACTTTTAATCAAAATCTTAAAAGAAGCAGGAGCAAAAGAAATTCATTTCCGTTCTGCTTCGCCTCCAATTATTGCACCTTGTTATTTAGGAATTGATATGCCTTCTAAAGCAGATTTAATTTCAGGAAATAAGTCAATTAAAGAGGTTGAAGATTATTTGAATGTCGATTCGTTAGATTTCTTAACAGTTGATAATCTGATTGATTTATTAGGAAGTAAAGAACATTGTTTTGGATGTTTTACAGAAAAATATCCCGTAAATTATTCTAATGAAGAATGTAAAGAGGTAAAACCTTTGCATATAGATTAATAAGTTATACGAATTTCGAATCTCGTATTTCGAAAAACTAAATCATAATTAAAATGAGCAATACATATAAACAAGCCGGAGTAGATAAGGAAGAAGGTTATCAAACGGTATCGAAAATTAAAGATGCAGTTGCAGCAACACACAATTCAAACGTGTTGAATGGAATTGGAAGTTTTGGTGCATTTTACCAATTAGGAGGTTACAAAAATCCTGTTTTGGTATCAGGAACCGATGGTGTAGGAACTAAACTACGTGTGGCTTTAGATTCTAAAGTTTACGATACAGTTGGGATTGATTGTTTCGCGATGTGTGCAAATGATATTTTGTGTCATGGAGCAAAACCATTATTTTTCTTAGATTATTTAGCTTGTGGAAAATTAGATTCTGATATCGCAGCAGAAATTGTAGGTGGAATTGCACAAGCGTGTAAAGAAACTGGAACAGCATTAATTGGTGGAGAAACAGCAGAAATGCCAGGAATGTACCAAGTTGGTGATTATGATGTTGCAGGATTTTGTGTTGGAGTAGTAGAACGAGATGAAATTATCGATGGTTCTAAAATAAAAGCTGGACAAGTAATTATTGCGTTACCATCAAGTGGTTTCCATTCGAATGGATTCTCTTTGGTTCGTAAAGTTTTCCCAGATTTTAACGAAGAATTTGAAGGTAAACCTTTGTTCGAAACATTATTAGTTCCAACAAAATTATATCAAAATGATATTTTCAAAATCAAAGATGCTGGAATCGAAATGTCTGGAATTGCTCATATTACAGGAGGTGGATTAATCGAGAATGTTCCTCGTATTATAAATGACGGATTAACTGCTGTAATAGAAAAAGCAAAAATAAATGTACCAACAGTGATGCAAGAATTAGCTAAACGCGGAGGAATTGCAGAAAACGAAATGTTTGGAACATTTAATATGGGTGTTGGAATGGTTGTCATCGTTGACCAAACTGATGCTGAAAAAGTATTGAATATTATTGATGGAAGTGCGTT
Organism: Empedobacter sp. GD03739; assembly: GCF_029843245.1. Lineage (NCBI taxonomy): Bacteria > Pseudomonadati > Bacteroidota > Flavobacteriia > Flavobacteriales > Weeksellaceae > Empedobacter > Empedobacter sp. GD03739. Next base: position 8,333 of record NZ_JAOCHX010000015.1, read on the forward strand.
GATTGGAGAAATTCAAGAAGGTGCTGACAAAATTATATTGAAATAGTAGATTAAATAGTTTAAAAAAGCCGGATAAGATTTCTTATCCGGTTTTTTTATTTTTTGGGGTTATTTGTTTTTGATTAAGATTGATCCTTGTTATAAAATTTTGTAGTTATTTTTCTTAAATAAAAAAGCTTAATTAAAATACAATAGCTTTTAAAGTTAATTCATTTTCTTTTTTTTAATTTATTAAGCATTTCCTCACCTCATTCAATCTTCGTATCTTTGCATTTCATTCAAAAAACTCCAAATTCACTCATAAGTTATGCAACAATCAAAGGCTTTGGCAATTCTAAAATCTGGTCGAAATGTATTTTTAACAGGTTCTGCGGGTGCCGGAAAAACTTATGTGTTAAATCAATACATTCAATATCTTAAACAACATGGCGTTCCTGTTGCTATAACGGCTTCTACGGGAATTGCTGCGACGCACATGAATGGTCAAACGATACATTCTTGGGCTGGAATTGGAATAAAAGATTATGTTTCTGATCGATATTTGGCTTCGCTTCGCGACAAGAAATATTTCCGAGATAAAATGGACAAAGTAAAAGTCTTAATTATTGATGAAATCTCGATGCTGCACCGAAATCAGTTGGATGCGGTTGATTATGTTTTGAAGTTTTTTAAACAAAACGATGAACCTTTTGGAGGTGTTCAAGTAATTTTTTCGGGAGATTTTTTTCAGTTACCGCCGATTGGTGAAGAGTGGGAAGAATCGAAAGATAAATTCTGTTTTATGTCCGATGCTTGGGTTCAAGCAAAAGTGCATATTTGTTATTTGACAGAGCAATATCGTCAAACAAATAATGCATTGAATGATATTTTGAATGAAATTCGTTCGGGGAATATTTCGCAAAAAACAGTTGATTTATTAGAAACTCGAATCGAATATTTTCCAGATGAAATAGATTCACAAACTCGTTTGTATACACATAATATGGATGTGGACCGAATTAATAAAGGTCAATTGATTAATATTGATTCTTCTTCCAAAACATTTGAAGCAAAAGTTGCGGGAAATCCAGCTTTGGTTGAGGTTCTTAAAAAATCTGTTTTAGCAGAAGAAGTTTTAGAATTGAAGATAGGAGCGAAAGTGATGTTTGTTCGTAACAATTTCGAAGTTGGTTTTGTAAACGGAACGCTTGGAAATGTTTCGGGGTATACTGAAAAAGATGAGCCAATTATCAAAACATTAGATGGAGAATTTTACGTTGCAAAACCAGAAACGTGGGCAATAGAGGACGAAAGCGGAAAAGCATTGGCTTCATTCACACAAGTTCCGCTGCGTTTGGCTTGGGCGATTACAATTCATAAATCGCAAGGAATGACGTTAGATTCTGCGTTTATAGATCTATCAAAAGCGTTCGAAAAAGGACAAGGGTATGTTGCACTTTCACGTTTACGAGATTTAAATTCGTTGATGTTACACGGATTGAATCAAACAGCTTTAGAAATTGATTCACTTGCAATGAAGGCAGATAGACGTTTTCAGGTTTTATCGAATGAAATGGATGAGTTTCTAGATGAAAAAGAATTGCAAAACTCTTGGGCTGCTTTTATCCGATATTCTGGTGGAACTTTGGATAAAAAACAAATTGCAAAAAATATCGAAAAGAATAAAACCAAAGAAAAAGGACAAAAGAAATCGACTTACGAAATTACATTAGAATATGTGAAAGAAGGTTTGTCTTTGGATCAAATCGCAGAGAAAAGAGGTTTAACTACTTCAGCAATTGTCGATCATATTGGTAAAATCAAAGAAAGTGAGCCTGATTTGGATTATTCAAAATTTAAACCTTCTGATAAAATTATTGATAAAGTTCGATTAGCGTATAGTGAAATCGAATTTGAAGAGAATAAAGTTTTAAAACCAATTTATGATTATTTCAATGGTGAAATTGGTTATGAAGACATCAAAAAAGCATTACTTTTTATAGATTAAATAAAAATTGTCAGTTCAAAAATCTAAATAACTGACAAAATTGGTCAAATTATTCGAAAGGAATAGTTGTTGTTAAAAGATAAGTATTAAAAATGAACGCTTTTTAAAAGCATCCATAATTTACAATTTATGTCAATAGAAAACAATAATGTAGTTTCAGTAAACTACTCATTACATACCATCGAAGCGAATGGTGAAAAAGTATTTGTAGAACAATCAAATACAGAAGAGCCATTAACTTTTTTATTTGGAGCTGGAATGATGATTCCAAAATTTGAAGAAGAATTAAAAGAATTAACAATTGGTGATAAAAAATCATTCGTAATTACTCCAGCAGAAGGATACGGTGAAAGAGTAGAAGAAGCTGTTGCTCAATTACCTTTAGATATGTTCAAAGAATCTGGATTGCCACCAGTTGGAGCAATTTTACCTTTGACTGATGATGCAGGAAATCAATTCCGTGCTTCAGTTGTAGAAGTGACAGAAGAGGCTGTAATTGCAGATTTGAATCCTCCAATGGCAGGAAAAACATTAGAATTTGAAGTTGAAATTCTTAATGTTCGTCCAGCAACTGAGGAAGAATTATCTCACGGACACGCACATGGAGTTGACGGAACTCAAGGGCACTAAAAAATATTTTCAAAAGGCTATTTCAATTTGAGATAGCCTTTCTTGTTTTTAATTGTGAATAAATCATTAATAAATAGATTAAATCCACGTTATATTTTTCGACTTGCATCAACTAAAATCTTATCTTTGTAAAACAAACAAGATTACTTACAAACAAACATGAAAATAGCTGTATTTGTTTCCGGTGGCGGAACAAATCTTCAAAATATTATTGATGCAGTTGAAGACGGAACGTTACCAAATGTCGAGATTTCGATGGTAATGGCAGACCGAGATTGTTATGCAATAGAACGATCGTTGGATAAAGATATCCGAACGTATGTCTTAGACCGAAAAACTTTTTCGGAAGATGCTGAACATAATTTAGAAGGAGAAGAAATCGACTTAATTGTTTTGGCAGGTTTTTTAACCATATTATCTCCAGAATTTACCTCGAAATGGGGCTCGAAAATGATTAATATTCATCCTGCATTATTACCAAAATTTGGTGGAAAAGGAATGTATGGCGCGAAAGTTCACAAAGCAGTTTTAGAAGCTGGTGAAAAAACATCAGGAGCAACTGTACATTTTGTAACGGCTGGTGTAGACGAAGGACAAATTATTTGTCAAGGAATTTTTGAAATTGAAGAAGGTGATGAAGTAGCAGATTTACAGCGTAAAGTTGCTGAGGTAGAAAGTGAAATCTACATTAAGGCAATCAAGCAAATCAGCGAAGCATAAAATATAGAATGCCTCAATGTTGTGTACATTGAGGTTTTTCATTTCCAATAAAATAGTAAACAAACAATAAACTTTAAAAACTAAACACAATGCAAAAACAAGCGCTAATAAGTGTTTCGGACAAGTCGAACTTGTTAGAATTTGCAAAATTCTTGGTTGAACAAGATTACAAAATCTTATCAACTGGAGGAACATTCAAACATTTACAAGACAACGGAATCGAAGTTACAGAAGTAAAAGATGTAACTGGTTTTCCTGAGATTTTAGATGGTCGCGTAAAATCTTTACATCCTGCAATTCATGGTGGTATTATGGCGCGTCGTTCGGACGAAAATCATATGGCAACAATTGCGGAACATGGAATTAACCCAATTGATATCGTTATTGTAAATCTTTATCCTTTCTTCGAAAAGATGAATACAGGTCTTTCTGAAGCGGAAATGATTGAATTTATTGATATCGGTGGTCCATCAATGTTACGTTCTTCTGCAAAGAATTTTTATGATGTAACAGTTGTAACGGATGTGAATGATTATGAAGTAGTGATGAATGAAATTCGTGAGAATGGTTCAACTTCTATCGAAACGCGTAAATTATGTGCTGGTAAAGTATTCAACTTAACTTCTGCTTATGATGCGGCGATTTCTACTTACATTTTAGGAGAAGATTTTCCTCAATTTTTAGAGTCTTCTTACGAGAAAGTGATGGATTTACGTTATGGAGAAAATCCACATCAAAAAGCAGCTTATTATGTTGATAAAACGAAAAATGGCGCAATGAAAGATTTCGAATATTTACAAGGAAAAGAACTTTCTTTCAACAATATTCGTGATATGGATTTGGCTTATAAAGTGGTTTCAGAATTTGAGGAAACAACTTGTTGTGCAGTGAAACATTCAACGCCTTGTGGAGTGGCAATTGGAGAGAATGTTTTAGAAGCTTATGAAAAAGCGTATGAATGTGATCCAATGTCAATTTTCGGTGGAATCATCGCTTTCAATAGAGAAGTTGATGGAAAAACTGCGGTTGAATTAAATAAAATTTTCTTAGAAATTGTAATTGCACCTTCATTTACAGAAGAAGCGTTAGAAATTTTTAAACAAAAGAAAAATTTACGTATCATCAAAGTGAAGAATCCTGTGTCGGATAAAGTAACTTACGTAAAAGTTGATGGAGGATTAATTGTTCAGTCTACAGATAATCAGTTTTCAACAGATCTTAAAGTTGTAACAGAAGCTCAACCAACAGATCGTCAAATGACTGATTTAGTTTTTGCTCAAAAAATTGTAAAATGGGTAAAATCTAACGCGATTGTTGTAGCGACAAATGGTCAAGCTTACGGAATCGGTGGAGGTCAAACGAATCGTATTTGGGCGGCTCAACAAGCGATTGCACGTGCAAAAGAAAAAGTGGAAGATGATTTAGTTTTAGCTTCAGATGCATTTTTCCCTTTCCGTGATGTAGCTGATTTTGCAGCAGAAAATGGAATTAAAGCAATTATTCAACCAGGAGGATCAATCAAAGATCAAGAGTCTATCGATGCTTGTAATGAACGCGAAATTCCGATGGTTTTCACAGGAATGAGACATTTTATGCACTAAAATTCGATATGCGATATTCGTTTTGCGATGTTGGAATTTAAGATTAACTTAGTGTAAATGAGAAGTTATAGAAATTTAGACATATGGCAAAAAAGTTTGGAGATTTTGAGATTGGTTTACGATCTTTCGAATAAATTTCCAGAATCAGAAAAATATGGATTAACTGTTCAAATAAAAAGAGCCGTTGTTTCAATTCTTTCAAATATCGCGGAAGGTTCTGGAAGAAATTCAAATCAGCAAATGATTAATTTTCTATCTATTTCAAAAGGTTCTGCTTTTGAAGTTGAAGCTCAATTAATAATAGCTTTTGAGTTGAATTATATAACAGAGGCAGAATTAAATGAAGCTTTAGAATTAATTGATCATTATTGTAGAATGAATCAAAATTTTCAAAACTATTTAACAAAGAAAAACAATGGAACAAAATAATAGCGCAAACCGCGAATCGCAAACCGCAACTCGCATCTTAGTAATCGGTTCAGGTGGTCGTGAACATGCAATAGGATGGAAGTTTGCTGAAGATTTCAAGCAAAAAGGACAAGATTTAGAATTGTTTTTTATTCCAGGAAATGCAGGAACAGCTCAAATCGGAACAAACGTTTCAGTTTCTTCGATTGAAGAAATGAAAAATTTCGCGAAAGAAAATCAAATCGATTTAACTTTTGTTGGACCAGAAGCTGAATTAGCAGAAGGTATCGTTGATATTTTTCAGAAAGAGAATTTAAATGTTTTTGGACCTCATAAAGCAGCTGCGCAATTAGAAGCTTCTAAAGCTTTTGCGAAGGATTTTATGGATAAATATGGTGTGAAAACAGCAAAATATAAAAATTTTCAAGGACCAATGTTGGCGATTGATTATTTGAAAACACAAGATTATCCAATTGTAGTGAAAGCCTCTGGTTTAGCGGCTGGAAAAGGAGTTATTATCTGCCAAGATTTTGAAGAAGCAAAACAAGCTGTTTTGGATATCATGGAAGATAAAACCTTTGGTGATGCAGGAAACGAAGTGGTTATTGAAGAATATTTAGAAGGTTTTGAAGCCTCTATTTTGTCTTTCTTTAACGGGAAAAAAATCGTTCCATTTGTTTCGGCAAAAGATCACAAGAAAATTGGTGAAGGAGAAACTGGTCTTAATACTGGTGGAATGGGCGTTATCGCTCCAAATCCATTGTTTACGGAAGAGCATTTCAAAATGTTCGAAGAAGAAATTATGGAGCCAACAAAATGTGGTTTAATTAAGGAAAGATCAGAGTTTGCTGGTGTTATTTTCTTTGGATTGATGATTACAACAAAAGGTGTTTATTTGTTGGAATATAACCTAAGAATGGGCGATCCAGAAACGCAAACAACTTTACCTTTGTTAGAAAATGATTTGGCTGAGGTTGTAAATAAAGCAATTAAAGGAGAAGATTTTGACTTGACTTTCAAAAATCAACATGCGTGTTGTGTGGTGATGGTTTCGGGAGGATATCCAGGAAATTACGACAAAGGTTTTGAGATTCGTGGTTTAGAAAATGTAACTTGTCCTAATTTTATTGCTGGTGCAAAATTATCAGGTGAACAAATTGTTACTTCTGGTGGACGCGTAATCAACATAGTTGGATTAGGAAATACATTAGAAGAAGCACGTGAAACTGCTTACGAAAACATCAAAAAAGTACATTTTGATTACGAATATTATCGAAATGATATTGGAGTAATTCAATAAAAAATACAGTTTATATTATTAAAAAATGCGTTTCAAATGAAACGCATTTTTTTTAATTTATTCTGAAAATTCGACGTGATAAACATCGCTTTTATTTCGATTTATTTTTCGATATTCAAATCCTCCAGCTTGCGGAATAATTTCGACTAAATCAAATGATTGACAACTTTTTGGCAAACCATTAAAAATTAAAGTGAAATGAAGAGACGAACCTTCTTCGATATACGTCCAATTTGGATACATTGTAATTCCGTCCGCAAAAACCAATTGACAACGTTTTCCTGATTGATTATCAATAATAAAAGTAGAAGGCCAAATACGTGCAGCATTTGCATATTCATCTGCCGCCATACAACAATGTATAATAACCTGACTTTCTTCTTCGATATTGGTTAAGAGCTCAGAATCAATAAAAATCTTTTCTTCAAGAATAGTTGCACTCATTATTTTGCAATTTTCTTAATGTACAATTCTTCTACTTTTGCACGTGCCCAATCTGTTTTTCGAAGAAATTTCAACGATGATTTCAAACTTGGATTATCATTAAAACATCTGATGTTAATTTGATTTCCCAAACCTTCCCAACCGCCGTAATAAATTACTAATTCTTCGATAATATCGTCTAAACGTTTTCCGTGTAATGGATTATTTTTTTGACTTTCCATTTTGCAAATTTACGAAAATGTTTTTGGTGAATTTAGAATAGTTCAAGCTTTCTAAAATTCATATTTTTCTTCCAATTGTTCTGCTAAATGTAAAATATCATTCACTCGCGCTAATTGCTCAATCCAATTGGTCGGAATTGTTTCTGCATCATAATAAATCCCTGCAATTCCACCAGCAATACAAGCAATTGTATCGGTATCATGTCCTAAATTCACCGCTTTCAAAACACAATCTTTATACGAACTTGTATGTAGCAAACACCAAATAGAAGCTTCTAAACTATCCATGACATAACCAGTTGATTTAATTTCATCTTCTTTTAAATCAATTAGTTTTCCACTTAAAATTCGTTCGAAATATGTAAATTCATTTTTATAAATTTCATTTTCTTCTAAGAATAATTTTAACCAAAAATTTGTGTTCAGATAAGCTTCTTCTAGATTTTCGGCATCTAAAACGTTCAACGCAAATTCAATATAATAAATACACGCCAAAACAGAACGATTGTGCGCATGCGTGATAGAAGAAACTTCTTTGACGATTTCACAGCGTTCATCAATCGATAAATCTTTCGTGAAAATTGCTAAAGGAAGAATACGCATTAACGATCCATTTCCATTATCAGATTCGGATGTAGAACCAGCCTCAATTGGATTTTTTACAACTCGTAAACGATTTATTGCTTTTCGTGTAGAAATTCCAACATCAAAGACTTCTCCGTCAGCCGTCCAATAACCTTCGTGCATCCACATCTGAAATTTTTCTGCAATATCATTCACATTATAACCATTACACAACGATTCAGCCAAGCAAAACATCATCGAACTATCGTCAGAAAAAGTGCCAGGAGGCATATTGTATGTTCCATAACCCATCATATCTGTGACAGGATTTTGTTGTAAATATTGCCTACTTTTAAACTCAACTGGAACTCCTAATGCGTCACCAACCGCCGATCCAATTAATATATTTTTCGAAAAATTTTTTCTATTCATAACTTTCTTTTATAAATGAAAAATAATTGATTTTTTTGAATATATCCAAATTATTTTAAAATTTTTATAAATTAATCATAATAAATTTATCTTTTTCGGATAAAATATTAAAAAGTTTAAAATAGATAAAAAAGTATAAGTCGTATTGTCAGTTTTGATTAAATTGGAACTGATTTTGATTAAATTACCACACAAACTTATTATTACTATGGCTTTTATAGATTATTATACAACATTAGGTCTGCAAAAGACCGCATCACAAGATGAGATAAAAAAAGCTTATCGGAAATTGGCACGTAAGTATCATCCCGATCTTAATCCAAATAACGATGAAGCTGCACAGAAATTTAAAGAATTAAATGAAGCAAACGAAGTGTTGAGCGATCCAGAAAAACGTAAAAAATACGATAAATATGGAGAAAATTGGCAACATGGTGAAGAATATGAAAAAGCTCGTCAGCAACAACAACAGCAACAATATCAATATAGTAATAGCGATTTTGATGGAGCTGAAGGTTTTGGTGATTTTGATGGCTATTCAGATTTTTTCAGTTCGATGTTTGGACGCGAAGGAAGGAGTAGATCAACAGGTTATAAAGGGCAAGATGTTAATGCCAGTTTGACACTAAATTTGACAGATACATTGACTTCGCATAAACAAACTTTTGCTGTGAATGGTAAAAATATACGAATTACAATTCCAGCTGGAGTAGAAGATGGGCAAACGATTAAGATAAAAGGTCACGGAGGAAAAGGTTATAACAATGGTCCAAATGGAGATTTGTATATCACGTTTCATATCGAAAATAATACGTCTTTTGAAGTTAATGGAGCAGATTTATCTACAATTGTTGAAATCGACTTATACGATGCAATTTTGGGTGGAGAAGCAATGGTTGATACGCTTTCTGGAAAAGTAAAAGTTCCGATAAAAGAAGGAACGGAAAATAATAAAAAGGTAAAATTGAAAGGAAAAGGTTTGCCAATTTATAAGAAAGATGATCAATTTGGAGATTTGTATGTGACATTTTCTGTAAAAACTCCAACTAATTTATCAGCAGAAGAGAAAGAATTATTCGAGAAATTACGTTCACTTAAAAAAGCTTAAAACCATGAAAAATGTAACGATATCTGTTATTCAGTTTAGTAAATATCATCAGATTGAACCTCAATTTGTGATTGATTTGTACAAAAATGATTTGGTTGTTTTGCATGAACGTAACCAAGAATATTTTATCGAAGAAAATGATTTGAAATTAATCGAACGATTTATTGAATTTCATTATAATTTGGGCGTTAATTTAGAAGGTTTAGAAGTGATTCATCATCTTTTGAAACAAATCGAAACTCTACAAAAACAACTTAAATAATCGAAATCAAAAGCAACCTTTGCAGAAAACTGCAAAGGTTGTCTTATTTTTGCATAAATATTTTTGTATGGATACTCCCGAAAAGAAGAGTAAATTAAAAAAATTACATTCGCGCAATCGTCATTTAGCGCCTTATAATTTCGAAAAATTGTGTGCGATTTATTCGCCACTTTCCAAATATATCAAACCCAATAAAGAGAACGAACCAACGATTAATTTCTCGGATAGAGAAGCTGTAAAAGCGTTGAACAAAGCGTTGTTGAAAACATATTATGACATCGATTATTGGGAATTGCCAAAAGATAATTTGTGTCCGCCAATTCCTGGTCGCGCCGATTATATTCATTACGTTGCCGATATTTTGGGCGAAAGTTTCGATGGAGTAATTCCGCGAGGAAAAGATGTAAAAGTCTTGGACGTTGGTGTTGGTGCGAATTGTATTTATCCGATTATTGGAAATTACGAATACGATTGGAATTTTGTTGGTGCAGAGTTGGATTATGCTTCTTTCAAAAATGCGGAAGAAATTGTCAAGAAAAATGCTCGATTACGTAACAAAGTTGAGATTAGAATGCAATTTAATCCAAACAATATTTTCAAAAATATCATCAAACAAGGCGAAAAATTTGATATTACAATTTGTAATCCTCCATTTTTTAGATCAAATCAAGAAGTGATGGAGCAAACAATGCGTAAACTGAAAAACTTGGGTCAAAAATCTGATCAAAAACCAATTCAAAACTTTGGTGGAAATAATTCTGAGCTTTGGTGTAGAGGAGGAGAGCGCCTGTTTATCACAAAAATGATAAAAGAAAGTGCAGACTATAAACATCAAGTAAAATGGTTTACAACATTGGTTTCTAAGAAAGAAAATGTTCGAATTTTAGAAGGAATTTTAAAACGCGAAAAAGTAAGAGATTACCGAATTGTAAATATGCAACAAGGGAATAAAATTTCGCGTTTATTAGTTTGGAGATTTTAATTGATTTATTTTTAATTAATTAAAGATTTTATTTAAAATTATTCCAAATTTTTCTGAAGGGTTTATTCGGTTTAAGATTTGTTTTACCTTGTATAAACAAAATTATTACAAATGAAAACAAATAGAATAATGGCTTCTTTGGTAGTTGTAGCGTTGATGTTTAGTATTTTTTCGTTTACGACTTCTCGTCAAATTGACACAGGAAAAGCAATTTCAAGTTCAGAATGGAAAAATCTAAAAGTGTTACCACAAAACATTTCGGAAGATAGTTTGAAAGGTTTGATGCGCGGATACAACGCTGCTTTAGGAGTGAAATGTAATTTTTGCCACGCCGAAAATCCAGATACGAAAAAGATGGATTTTGCAAGTGATGCAAAAAAAGAAAAGGAATTTGCACGTCATATGATTGTAATGACACGTGATATTAACGCGAAAAATTTCAATTGGGAAAATGCAAAAAATCCTGAAATGATCAATGTTGTAACATGTGTAATGTGTCACAGAGGAAATGAAAGTCCTACAAAATCATTGATTGAGCCTGTAAACGCTGAGTTAAAAAACGTGAAAGATGTTGCAAAAGAAAAATTAGCTCCCACATCTGGTTCAACGAAAGTTGAGAAAAAATAAAGAATAGAAATATAAGCTCCATTTTTGGAGCTTTTTTTATTTTCAAAATTCAATAAATCGTATAACTTTGCTTTCAAATTTAAAGAAATAAAATGTTTAAATTTATTCGTAAGGTTATACTTTATCTTTTTGTAGCTCATCTTGTATACATTGTTGTGTTAAAGTGGATTAATCCGCCGTTCACGATTACGCAAGTTCAGCAAGGTTTTGAACAAGGAAAATTTAAGCGCGATTATATTTCCTATGACGAAATGGGACGAAATATAAAATTGGCTGTAATTGGTTCTGAAGATCAAAAATTTCCTGTGCACAATGGATTTGATATGGATGGAATACAGGAAGCGATTGAAAAGAATAAAGAAGGTAAAAAACTTCGTGGAGGTTCTACGATTTCTCAACAAGTCGCGAAAAATGTGTTTTTGTGGCAAGGTCGTTCTTGGTTGAGAAAAGGATTGGAAGTTTATTTTACGTTTATGATCGAAAAAATTTGGGGCAAACAACGTATTTTAGAAATGTATTTGAATACTTCTGAAATGGGAATTGGTGTTTTTGGTGTTGAAGCAGCTTCTGAATATTATTTTAATAAGCCTGCTAAAGATTTAACTAAAAATGAAGCGGCTCGAATTGCAGCAGCTTTGCCTTTGCCACGAAAATATAATGTGAATCCGCCTTCGTCTTTTATCAGTAGACGCGCCAATCATATTGAGCGACAAATGCGAAATATACAAGGAAGCACTGATTTGGAAAAGGTTTTAGGAGAATAAAATAGAAAAGAGAAGTTAATAAGCTTCTCTTTTTTTATTTTTATTACTCTCTCCAATTAATTTTAACCGCAGAAATTTTATCCAATTCCAAACGGATTTCAGGAAGTAATTTGAAATCATTTTTTATGTAAAAAGCCAAAGGAGAACGATAAGGCTCTCCATTCGCTTTTGTATCTTTTTCGTGGTCGATTACCCAACCATTTAGTTCTGTCGAAAATGTTTTTAATCGATTAAGAATTTTACGTCCCAAACCAATTTGATGCAATTCGCTATCCACAATTATTGCAAACCATTTTTCATAATCTCTTTCGAAAATCACCGCCCAAGCTTGCATTTGATTGTTTTCATCTACAGCAAAAAAATGTTTAGCTTCAATCAAACTATTCAAATAATTTTCGGTATCTTGTAAACTTTCAAAAGCTAGATTAATAGGATATTCATTGTTCCAAATTTTAAAAATATAGTCTTTATGAATTTGGTTTAATGTTGTAAATGAATAGATTTCGAATGAGTTAAGTTGAGGCATAAAATGATTTCTTATTCCGCTAAATATACTAATTTATTTAGTCAAAATTTCTTTTAAAATCAAAGGTTTATCAGTTGTAATATAATCAGCTTTCATATCAATCATTTCTTGCATCACTTTTGGGTCGTTAACTGTCCAAACATTAACCAATAAGCCCAAATCTTTCGCTTCTTTCACCCAAGTAGGATTTTTCTGAAAAACGCTATAATGATAATCAATTCCATTCCAATTTCTTGCTTTTACTTCTTGAGGAGACAAATCTCCAGCTAAATAAGAAACGTGAAATTTAGGAGCTAATTTCTTGAATTCATCACAAATATTTTGACTAAATGAAATGATTTCAACTTGTTTTTCTACTTTATGTTTTTTGATGATTTCAATCGCTTTTTTTACCGCACGATCTTCATTTTCTTTTGATGAGTGAGGTTTTAATTCGAAAATTAATTTAACTTTCTTATTCTTTTTTCCTTGTTCAAAATATTCTTCTAAAGTTGGCATATTTTCGTTGTTAGCCAATTTCAAGGTTTTCAAAATCGAAGAATTAGTCATTTCTATTGCATGACCTTGAAAATTATCATCATGATTTACCATCAAAACATCATCAGCGCTGATTAAAACATCAAATTCAGAACCATAAGCACCAATTTCTTGTGCAGATTTTAAAGATTTGATCGAATTTTTTGCATTATTCTCGGTGTCCCAATAACCGCGATGAGCAATAATTTTTTGAGCATTTGCCATATTCGTAAGCATAAAAGTTGTTAAGGCAGTAAATATAAATTTTTTCATGATGAATTGTTTTTTCGAAGTAAAATTATTTTGTTTAAAGGATTTTGACGTTACCTAAAGATTAAGAAGTTGAATTTATAAAAGAATCTGTCGAAAAGCAGTAAATTTTGACTGGAATAAAATTGCGATTGCGCCGAATTTCACTTAATTTTGCACAAAGACAAACACAATGACGCAAGGAATTATTATTTTAGATTTTGGCTCGCAATACAATCAATTAATCGCGCGCCGAATTCGAGAATTTGGAGTTTACACAGAAATTATTCCCTACAACACTTCGATCGAAGAAATCAAAAAACACAATCCAAAAGGAATTATTTTATCAGGAGGACCTTCTTCAGTTTTTGGAGATGAAGCCGCTTTGGTAGATAAAGAATTATTCGAAATGGGCGTTCCTGTTTTAGGAATTTGCTACGGAATGCAATTGATTTCGCACTTATTAGGCGGAGAAGTTAAGAAAGGTGAAAAAGGTGAATATGGAAAATCTGAATTAACAGTTTTAGCTCAAAACAGTTTATTTGCAGGTGTTCCAGAACAATCTACAGTTTGGATGAGCCATTTCGACGAAGTAATGACAGCGCCAACTGGATTTACAATTTCAGGAAAATCAAACATAGATATTGCGGCAATCGCAAATGAAGATAAAAAGATTTTTGCGGTACAATTTCACCCAGAAGTTACACATTCAGAATATGGTTCAACAATGTTAGAAAACTTTGTTTTCAATATTTGTCAGGCTGAAAAGAATTGGGTTTTAAAAGATTTTATCGAAACAGAAATTGCTCGTATAAAAGAAGTAGTTGGTGATAAAAAAGTAATTTTAGGACTTTCTGGAGGTGTTGATTCTTCTGTTGCTGCGGTTTTGATTCATCGTGCAATTGGCGATCAATTAACATGTATTTTTGTTGATACTGGTTTATTGAGAAAAGATGAAGGAAAAAAAGTAATGGAAAATTACGGAAAACACTTCAACATGAACATTAAAATGGTAGATGCTTCAGAACGTTTCTTAACAAACTTGAAAGGTATTGACGAACCAGAAGCAAAACGTAAATCAATTGGTAAAGATTTCGTGGCTGTTTTTGATGAAGAATCAAATAAATTTGAAGATGCAGCATTCTTAGCACAAGGAACTATTTATCCTGATGTAATCGAATCGCAATCTGTAAAAGGACCTTCTGCAACAATCAAATCGCATCACAATGTTGGTGGATTACCAGAAGATATGAAACTTCAATTATTAGAACCATTACGCGAATTATTCAAAGATGAGGTTCGTAAAGTTGGAGTAGAATTAGGTATTCCTCGCGAATTAGTTTACCGTCATCCATTTCCAGGACCAGGTTTAGGAATTCGTGTTTTAGGTGAAGTAGACGAAGAAAAAGTTAGAATTTTACAAGAAGCAGATCAAATTTTTATTGACGAGCTTTATGCACATAATTTATACGACGAAGTTTCTCAGGCTTTCGTGGTTTTATTACCTGTAAAATCTGTTGGTGTAATGGGAGACGAGCGTACGTACGAATATACGGCGGTTGTTCGTTCTGCAAATACGATTGATTTTATGACAGCAACTTGGTCAAAATTACCTTACGAATTCTTAGAATTAGTTTCGAATAGAATTATCAATGAGGTAAAAGGAATTAACCGTGTAGCCTACGATATCAGCTCAAAACCACCAGCAACAATCGAGTGGGAATAAGCTAAAAAATATATCAAAGCCAGCCAATGTGCTGGCTTTTTTTCTATGTAAACTTTAAAAAACTAAATATTAAATGGAACTTTTAAAAGAAAGAATTCTGAAGGATGGAAAAAGTTTCGATGGTGGAATTCTAAAAGTTGATAGTTTTATCAACCACCAAATGGATCCTGTTCTGATGAAAGCAATTGCGTTGGAATTTGTCCAGCGATTTTCGGATTTAAACATTAATAAAATCATTACAATCGAAGCGAGTGGCATTGCACCAGCGATTATGGTTGGATTAGAATTGAATTTGCCTGTTGTTTTTGTGAAGAAAGCAAAACCTAAAACGATGGCAGATTTTTATGCGTCGCAAGTGTATTCATTCACGAAAGACCGAACGTACGATGTTTGCGTAAGTAGTCAATTTTTGAATGAAAATGATCATGTTATTTTTATTGATGATTTTTTAGCGAATGGAAATGCAGCTTTAGGTGTTAAAAGTTTAATAAAACAAGCAGGTTCTGATTTGGTAGGAATGGGATTCATCATTGAAAAATCATTTCAAGAAGGAAGAGAGAGATTGATAGATCAGGGAGTGAGAGTAGAATCTCTCGTTCGTATTGATTGGCTTGCTGAAGATTCAATTGAATTCGTCAAATAATTTGACAAAATTGTTAAATTTATTTTTTTATAATTTTAAAGATTAACTTAGAAATAAATTAAACACTTACTATTATGAAAAAAACTTTATTTATAGCAACAATATTACTATCTCAATTTTCTTTTTCTTAGGAAAAACCATATTTAGACGCATATGAAAGTAAAATTACTTGCTTTAACACTTACAATCTTACTATTTACAGCTTGCAATTCGTACAAAACGGCGAATTCAGCATTAGTTTCTGGTAATTTTAAGCAAGCTTTTGAGCAATCTACACAAGCTTATTTCAAAAATCCATCGGAGAAAAATGGAATCAAATATGTTCCATTAATTTTTGAAGCTTATCATAAAGGACAGCAAGAAGATGAAAATAGATTAAAACAAATTGAAACGTTGACTAATCCTTCTAAATATCAGGAAGCGTATCAAATTATTAATCGTTTGCAAGAAAGACAAAAAACGATTGCTGGAATTGATGGAAGATCGATTAGCGGGAAAACCTATAATTTCAAAACCAAAGATTATTCAGTAGCTTATAAAACAATTCAAGAAAAGTATGCGCAATTTTTGTACGATGAAGGAAAATCTTTTCTAAATCAAGGAGGAAAACTGAATGCACAAACGGCTTATCAAAAGTTTCAAGTTTTAGAAAGTGTTTATTCAAATTATAAAGATACTCGTAGTTTGATGAATACGGCTCGTACAAACGGAATGTATAAAGTTTTGGTGCAATTGGTGAACAACACCGAAGTTGTTATTCCTAAACTATTAGAGAAAGATTTGTTAGATTTTAATTCGTATGGATTGGATTCTAATTGGACTGAATTTTACACGGGAAAATTAAATAGTTCTTATGATTATGTAATTCAATTAAGTTTTGAGACGATAAATGTTTCACCTGAACGAGAAAAAATTGAGGTGCATAATTTTGAGAAAAAAATTGTTGATGGTAAAGAAGAATTGGTGCAAAATGGAGTAGTGGTAAAAGATAAAGACGGAAAACCCGTGATGGTAGATCGTTATATTACAGTAAAAAGTAGATTCGAAGAAGTACAACGCATCAAGGAAGCTGCAATTACGGCAAAATATTATTTGATCGATAATCAAAAAGAGCAAGCCATCGATTCTAAAAATTTAGCAAGTCAGTTTATTTTTAGAGATTCTTACGGAACTTACAAAGGTGATCGACGTTCTTTGGATCGAGATTATATAAATATGATTGGTAGAAGACCAGCTCCATTTCCATCAAATGAGCAAATGATTTTTGATTGTGGACAAGATTTGAAACGTAAATTCAAGAACGAAATCATCCGTATGAAGCTTTGATAAAAAAAATGTAAAAAATTTAATCATTTTTTAAAATTCATTTTCAATAGCTTATCACATAAAACGTCTGTTTTAGCTAAAAACTTGTAAAATTAGTTTTGGTGAATTAAAAAACCTTTCTATATTTGCACAGCAATTAAGACATAGACCCATGGTGTAACGGTAGCACATCGGTTTTTGGTGCCGCTAGTTGGGGTTCGAATCCCTGTGGGTCTACAAAAGTCTTATGCCTCGATAAGCAATTGTTGAGGCATTTTTATCTAACCTAGTTAAGAGAAAAGTTGCAAAAATTGAAATAAAATTTAGTCAGACCCATGGTGTAACGGTAGCACATCGGTTTTTGGTGCCGCTAGTTGGGGTTCGAATCCCTGTGGGTCTACAATTTTTTCTTTTCAATTTTAACATAATAATCATGGACAGACCCATGGTGTAACGGTAGCACATCGGTTTTTGGTGCCGCTAGTTGGGGTTCGAATCCCTGTGGGTCTACAGATTTTAAGCTTCAATATTTTTATTGAAGCTTTTTTTATACTATATATTTTGTTATATTTATCATAATTGATTTAGTAAATGACATTAGAGGACATAATTTTAGAAGCTAAAAAAGGGAAACGAAATGCTCAGAACGCAGTGATAGAGGTTTTGTGGAACAAAGTTTATCATTATGTATTTTCTAAGATTAGAAACGAAGAAGAAGCCGAAGATATCGCTATAGAAACGTTTACGAAGGTTTTTACAAAATTGAAATTATATAACGAAGATTTTGACTTTACGACTTGGGTAATTTCTATCGCACATAATACGATGATTGATCATATCAGAAGATCTCCAAAACTGAATATTTCTCTTGATGATGAAACCAATTTTTTAGAAATTTTAGAAGATCATCCTTCGCCAGAAGAACATTTGATTTTAAAACAAGATAATGACACGCTGATAAAAGCTATTGCAAAATTGAGAGAACCTTATCAAAAAATTATAGAATTGCGTTATATCGAAGATAAAACATACAAAGAGATTGCTGATGAACTCAATTTGACCTTGCCAAATGTTAAAGTTCGTCTTTTAAGAGCCAAACAATTGTTAACAGAGGTGATGCAAGATAATATTTAGTAAATTTATTCGTTGAAAATTTGTTGAAGAAAACCGGACCGAAAATGAAGAAGCATATATACCTTACAACAATTATTATCGCAAGTTTATTCTTGACGTCTTGTGGAAGTAGTAAAGTAACTTCGTATAAGAAAACTGGTTCTAAAAAAGTTTATACTTCTTCCAAAAAAAACGAATCTATAGAGGTTTTTCGTTCTAAAAATGCTGATGATAGTGCGCCTCGTGATATAAATAAAATTCTAAAAACTGCAAAATCTTACTTAGGAACACCTTACAAATATGGTGGAGTTACGAAAACAGGTTTCGATTGTTCGGGATTGGTATATATAAGTTTTAAAGAAATGAATTTAGAATTGCCTCGTCGTTCGAGTGATCAAGCTGAATATGGAAAAGAAATTACAATCGAAAATGTTAAAATAGGTGATTTAATATTTTTTAATACTTCAGGAAATTCAATCTCTCATGTAGGTATTGTAGAAAGTATTAATCATGACGGATCAATCAGTTTTGTACATTCTTCAACTTCGAAAGGTGTCATCATTTCTTCCCTTGATGAAAATTATTGGAAAACTAGATTTGTAAAAGCGGTTAGACTTTTATAACTTGACGTGTGCTTAAAAAAAGAACTATATTATTAACTTTTTTTGGATTACTATTTTTTAGTTTATCCATAGTTGTTAATGCTCAAGAAGATAGTGTCAAAATTGATACAGTTAGAATTGAGAATAAAAATCATTCTAAGTTTAGAAAGTTTTACCAAAAATTATTATTCAAGAAAAAACCAACGAGTTTTCCTATTCAGCCCAATAATAATGTAGGTGATGGAAAATATCAAGGAAAAATTATTCGAAATATTTACTACAAAACACAAGACCCTTTCGGATATTCTTTGCAGGACACGACAAGAAAACCGACAAAATGGATTGAAAGAACTGGAAATACACTACACGGGAAATCTAAGCAATTTGTGTTGCGCCAAAATATGTTGTTAAAGCCTGGAGATAGATATGATTCTGTTAAGGCAGCGGAATCCGAGCGTTTGATTCGTACCAATCGTTCTATTCGTCGAGTAGAGATTAAGGAAGAAGCTGTCGGGAATGATTCGGTTGATTTATATGTCAATTCAATTGACTCTTGGAGTATGTTTATCACAGGTTCGGTTTCGAGCTCGAAAGCTGGGATTCGCATTCGTGAGCGAAATTTTTTAGGTTTAGGACATGTGTTTGATAATCGTTATCGTCACAATTACAAAACAGGAAATTCGTTGTATCAATTTAATTATACGGTTCCAAATATTGCTCAAACTCGAATTATTGGGAATGTACGTTATTTCAAAAATGAAGACAATCATTATACAAAATCAATCAGTTTTGTACGACCTTTTTATTCGCCATTAGCGCATTATGCAGGTGGAGTTTCGGTTGGACAAGTGTATTTTAAAGATTCATTAGATTTCGAAAAACCTATTTTGGTTGATAACCATTTCAAATATAATTACCAAGATTATTGGTTGGCAAGAGCGTTTAGAATTGATGATGGTCATTCAGAAAATATTACCAATTTTATTGTCTCAGGGAGATTTTATGATCGATCTTATACCGAAACACCAACTCCAGAAAACGATCCTGTGAACTTTTTTTCTGACCAAACGAATTATTTAGTAGGGATAGGAATTTCTTCGAAACGATATATCAAAACAAAATATATTTTCAATTATGATATTGAAGAAGATATTGCGATAGGAAAATCATTGGGAATTATAGGAGGTATTCAAAATATTCGTCAAACTGATCGTTATTATCTCGGTGGAAAAGCATCTACTGGAGGTTTTCTGAATACTGGTTTTTGGGGATTTGGAGTTGAGTTTGGAGGATTTTTTAATAAAGGAAAATTTGAACAAAAAACGCTGTCTGTAGAATTACAATATATGGCAAAATTGATAAATTGGGGAAAATGGAAGTTTAGAAATTTCATGAAAACTAATTATCTTTTGGGACATGATCGTTTAGATTCTCCTGCGGATCAACTTTCGCTTCATGAACATGATTATTTGGGAATGGCAGGTTTCAAATCGGATAGAGGGTTAACAGGTCAACAGAAATTAATGTTCGAGTATCAATTGCAATCTTATACGCCTTACGAGTTTTTAGGATTTCGTATTTCGCCATTTTTCAATGCGATGGTTGCGGCAATTGGAGATAACAAAAAATTTATACTGAATAATAATCCAATTTATTCGCGTTTTAGTTTGGGTGTGATGTTGACAAATGATTATTTTGTGTTCAACAATATTCGTTTTTCATTGTCGTATTATCCATCAATTCCTGCACAAGGCGATAATCTAATCAAGACAAATTTGATCGATAATAGAGATTACCAAATGATGGATTTCGACTTCTCAAAACCAAATTATATTCGTTGGAATAGGTGGGATTAAGATATAAAAAAAGCTTGAAGATTTCTTCAAGCTTTTTTTATGTCTTAATATTTTTTATTTCACTTGTCTGGAAACAATCCACGAAACCAAGCTTCCCAAACCTAAAACAGTTACAATAACTGCAACAAAGTTTTCGACAGAAAAGATAAATGGAAACGGAACAGTTGGCGAAGCCATAACCAAACCAAAATCTATTTGTAATAATCCAATAACAGAGGCGATTAATAAACCTGTTGTCATCGCAATAAAGGTGATAATAAAACCAGTTTGGAAGAAAATATTACGAATGTTTTTTCGTGATAATCCAAAACTATACATCGTCTGAATTTCTTTCTTTTTATCCAAAATCAAGATAATAATTGTTCCTGCCAAATTGAAACATGCAATGATAATGACTAACGTGAAAATCAAATAACTGATTAAATTTTCCATATTCATTACTTTCAAGAAAGCTGAATCTAAATCTTGTCTAGTTTCGATTTTATAATGAGAACCTAATGCTTTTTGAAGTTGAATTTTCACTTCGTTAAACGATTTTTTTCCAGTTGTTTTTACCTCAATTGAATAACATTGATTTTCATTTAACAACAATAATTCTTGCGCCAAACCTAAAGTCGTAAAGACGTGTTTGTCGTATTGTTCGTTCAAAATAAACACGCCAACGCTGTACGCATCTTTGCGTGTAAAAGCATCACTTTCTTGTTTTATTAAACCTGTTCCAGCTTTTGGCATCATCAAATCTGCTGGCGTTATCGGATCGATATAAAGTTGCAAACGCTCTGCAATTCCATTCGAAACAATAAAATTATCATCGCGATTAAAATCTAAATATTGTCCACCATAAATCACCGTATCTAAACGCGTAACTTTGGTAAAATTTTCGTCAACACCTTTCAAATAGGCAATATCTTGCTTTCCTTTGTAATCGATGTAGACTTTTTCTTCGATGATTTTAGAAAAAGCTTTGACATCTTTTTGTTGCTTTAATTGATCCACAACAAAAGTTAAACTGTCCAATACTTTTCCTTTCGAAGGTGATATTTTAATTTCAGGATTTACATTGCTATAATACTTTAAATTCATTTTTTCTAATCCCGAAAAAACGGATAAAATAATGAACAAAGCCGCTGTAGCAACCAAAATAGCACCAACAGCAATCGATGTAATAATGTTTACGGCGTTTGTATTCGTTTTCGAAAAAATGTAGCGTTTCGCAATGTAAAGTGAAATGTTTCTCATTATAAGATTGGATTATTTCCTTCTCCTCTTAGCGCTTTGTCGATTTTATCCATTTCGTCTAACGAATTATCTAAAATGAAAATTAATTCTGGTGTAATACGCATTTGTTTAGAAGCACTTTTTGATAAAATTCCTCTAAATAATGGTGTATTCACTCTAATTTCTTTGAAAATTTCGTCTTTTTGAGTACTTGGAAAAATACTTACATAGATTTTAGAAACGCTTAAATCTGGTGTTACTTTTACTTCTGTAACACTAATCAAATTTCCAGGGAATTCCTTTACAGCCCATTTTCTAAAAGCTTCTGCTAATTCTTCTTGAAATAATTTACTTACTTTTTGTTGTCTATTGCTATCCAATTCTATTCATTTTTATAAGACCGTAAAATTACTGCATTTTTTCGTGATTAAAAACATTGATGAATTGAATTAAGTTCTTTGTAAATTTGTTTTAATGAAAAAAGATATCGAAACTTCAGAAGATGTTGCTTTATTGGTAAATACGTTTTACGATAAAGTGCAAAAAGATGATGTCATTGGTTACTTTTTTTCGGAAGTTGCAAAGGTAAATTGGGACGAACATTTGCCGCATATGATTCAGTTTTGGGAAACTGTTTTATTAGGAAAAGCAACTTTTGAAGGTTGGCCAATGCGAACACATTTGGTTTTGAGTCAGAAAGAGAAATTAAAACCGCATCATTTCGAGCGTTGGATTGAATTGTGGTACGGAATAATTGACGAAAAATTTGAAGGAGAAATAGCAAATGAAGCAAAAAATAGAGCAAAAATTATGCGTGATTTAATTCTTTTCAAAATTGACCAAATGGAACAAAAACAAGGGTTTATTCAATAAAAAAAATGCAGCTTCATAAAAGTTGCATTTTTTGTATAATTTGATTAATGATTGAAAAATTATTTCGCAATCATGATTAATTTTTTATTGATAAACTCCATAATTCCAGCTTTAGAAAGTTCGCGTCCGTAACCCGAATGTTTCACACCACCGAAAGGTAAATCTGGGCTTGAAGAAACTTGTTTGTTTACGTAAACCATTCCCGAATCTATTCTGCGAGCGATTTTCTCCGCATTCGGAACATCTTCTGTATAAATAGAAGCACCTAATCCATAAGGCGTGTCATTCGCAATTTTGATTGCTTCTTCTACATCTTTCACTTTCCAAATACAAACCACAGGTCCAAAAACTTCTTCGTCATAAGCCTTCATTCCAGGTTTTAAATCTGTCAAAATTGTTGGTTGTAAAAAGAAACCATCACGATCAATACGTTTTCCTCCCGAAACAATTGTTGCACCTTTATTAGCTGAATCATTAATTTGATCCAATAATTTTTCTAATGCACTTTCCGAACTTACAGGTCCCATGTTAGTATCTGTCTGTGTAGGATCACCAACTTTCATTCCGTTTACATAATCCGTAATTTTTTTCAAATATTCGTCGTAAATACCTTCTTGTACAATAATACGTTTCGAAGAAGTACACGCTTGTCCAGCATTACGTAAACGACCATTAATTGTTCCGTTCATCACTTTTTCGATATCCGCATCATTCAAAACAATCATTGGATCAGAACCACCAAGTTCTAAAACTGAAGGTTTTACATTTTTACCAGCGATACTTGCAACCACTGCACCAGCAGCTTCGGAACCAGTTAAAGAAACACCAACAATTTTTGGGTTATTGATAATTGCATCTGTGTCTTTTCCTGACATCAACAAGTTTTTATACAAACCTTTTGGAGCGCCAGCAGCTGTAAACATTTCTTCGAAAGCGATTCCACATTGCGGAATATTAGAAGCCGTTTTCAAAACAACTGTGTTACCAGCCATAATGTGAGGTCCAGCAAAACGCGCAATTTGAGAAAAAGGGAAATTCCAAGGCATAACACCTAACAACACACCAATTGGTTCTGAAACCACATAAGCGTCACCTTTTTCTGTTTGTAAAGGAACATTTGCCAAGAATTCTTCAGCATTATCTGCATAATATTCGATAATATTTGCACTATAATCAATTTCGATTTCGCTCTCATAGAGTGGTTTTCCCATTTCTGTTGTAATCAAAGCAGCTAATCGAGTTTTTTGCTTGCGCATTTCGTTTGCGACACGTTTCATAACAGCTTTTCTTTCTTCGAAAGATTCGAATCGCCATGTTTGATATAATTCGTTTGCGTCGTCTATATATTGATTGATTTCTTCGCTTGTGTAGGCTTGAAATTCTTTTTCGATTTTACCTGTAGCAGGATTTAATGTTCTGATTGAACTTGCCATTTCACTCTTTATTTAATGTATACAAAGTTGTAGCAATTCTCGTTCCTAACAAAACTTTTGGGATAAATAAAACTGATAGTTGATGAGATTTTAGAAGGTTTGAACAATAAAGTAAGTATAAATGAACAATAGAAATTAGAAGAATGATTATTTATCTAAATCAGTTGCTGAATTTGTTCGTGATAAAAACCAAATTGTTCCGTTTTTACTTTTCATTTTTTTATTTGCTAAAATAATTCCTAATATTAATCCTGTTAGAATGAAGATAGAACCAATAATTAAATTAGAAATTGATTTATTTTGAAAATAAATCAACAATCCAATTATGAAGCCAATAATAAAGGGTGATATAAAGATTTGAATCCAACCATAAAGTTCTGCAATAAATTCTAGATTCTTTTTCATAAAGTAAATATTTATGATTGATTAAAATTATCAAATCTTAATAGAACAATTCGTTCAAAATAAAATCATTCTTTTAAAACGGTAAATTATCGTCGTCGTTGTTCATCGAACTTGTGAATTCTCCGCCGAAATCTCCAAAAGCATCAGAAGGATCGATAGCAGATAAATTCATGGTACTTCCCATTTCTTGAGAACCATCATTCATCGAGCTTTGAATTTCGAAATCTCCACCAAATGAAGTTTCTAAATCGGTAAATTTAGCTTGCTCATTAATGAATCGTAGACGCACATTTTCTAACGCACCATTACGGTGTTTAGCAATGATAAATTCGGCTTGACCAGCGCAAGGTTCACTTTCATCATCCCAATATTCTAATTTATAATATTCGGGACGATAAATAAACGAAACGATATCGGCATCTTGCTCAATCGCTCCAGATTCACGTAAATCCGATAATAATGGACGCTTGCTTCCTCCACGAGTTTCTACCGAACGAGATAACTGCGAAAGTGCAATAACAGGAATACTTAACTCTTTTGCGATTGCTTTTAAGGAGCGCGAAATCATCGAAATTTCTTGCTCACGGTTTCCATTTGCTTTTCCACCAGCAGTCATTAACTGTAAGTAGTCAATCAAAATCATTTTTACACCATGTTGAGAAACCAAACGACGCGCTTTTGCTCTTAAATCGAAGATAGAAAGGGCAGGCGTATCGTCAATGTAAAGCGGTGCATTTTCAAGACCTTTTACTTTTGTATATAATTGTTTCCATTCGTGATCGGCTAATTTTGCTTTACGCAATTTTTCACCCGAAATTCCAGTTTCACCCGAAATCATACGCGTAATCAACTGAACAGAAGACATCTCTAATGAAAAAACAGCAACTGGAATATTTTTGTCCACCGTCATATTTTTCGCCATCGAAAGGATAAAAGCGGTTTTCCCCATACCAGGACGAGCGGCTAAGATAATCAAATCCGATTCTTGCCAACCCGAAGTAATTTTATCAATTTCTGTAAATCCAGAAGATAAACCAGACATTCCTTCTTTGGTAGATTGGGCTTTAATTTTGTCAATCGCTTCTGTAACTAAATCTCTTGCTTCCGAATAACTACGCTTGATTCCACCTTCTGTAATTTCGAATAATTTCGATTCAGAATAATCCAGTAAATCAAATACATCGGCAGTATCATCGTATGATTTTTCAATGACTTGATTCGAAATTTCAATTAAACGACGAAGAATATATTTTTCTTGAATGACACGAGCATAATACTCCACGTGTGCAGAAGAAGAAACTTTTTGCGTTAATTGAATCAAATAATAATCACCGCCAACACGATCTAATTTGCCTTCACTTTTCAACTCATTCGAAACCGTTAATAAATCAATAGGTTCTGAATCGTTAAATAATTTTTGAATGACAGCATAAATCGCTTGATGCTCTGGACGATAAAAAACTTGCGGTGTAAGAATGTCAATGACTTCATCCAACCCTTTTTTATCAATCATCATCGCACCAAGTACAGCTTGCTCTAAATCAACAGCTTGTGGAGGAAGTTTACCTTTCTCTAAACCAATGACATTGTGCTTGTTAGCTGGTATTTCGGGATTATAATTTGCTTGTTCCATAAGAGTTTCAAAATTAAATAAAAAAACGAGATATAACTAATTTTATATCTCGTTTTAAAATTGTATATTCTACAATAAGTATTATTGTAAAACAATATTTTATCCTGAAAATTCTCCGAATTTGATGTAACGTTCTTGACGTTGTTGTTGTAATTCTTTTGGAGAAAGTTTTTTCAATTCGTTGTAAGTGTCTAAAACTTTATTTTTCAAGTTTGTGTACGCAACTTCTGGTTTGTAGTGTGCTCCACCAAGCGGTTCTTGAATGATGTCTTCAATTAATCCTAATTCTAACATATCAGGACCAGTTAATTTCATTTGCGAAGCAGCTTGCTCTTTGTAATCCCAACTTCTCCATAAAATTGTAGAACAGTTTTCTGGTGAAATTACAGAATACCAAGTGTTTTCTAACATGAAAACTTTGTTCCCAACTCCAATTCCTAATGCTCCACCTGAAGCTCCTTCACCAATTACAATTGTAATGATAGGAACTGTAAGTTTCAACATTTCGTAGATGTTTTTAGCGATAGCTTCACCTTGACCTCTTTCTTCAGCTTCTAAACCAGGATATGCACCAGGAGTGTCGACTAAAGTCAAGACAGGAATATTAAACTTTTCTGCTAACTTCATCAAACGTAAAGCTTTGCGGTAACCATCTGGATTAGACATTCCGAAACGACGATATTGTCTTTCTTTGGTATTTTTTCCTTTTTGTTGACCAATAATCATAAAAGTTTGACCATTGATTTTTCCCATACCACCAACCATTGCTTTATCATCAGCAAAAGTTCTATCTCCGTGAATTTCGATAAACGTGTTATCTGTGATCGCGTAAGCGTAGTCTAAAGTATAAGGGCGAGAAGGATGACGAGACAATTGTACACGTTGCCATGGCGTTAAATTACCATAGATTTCCTTCTTTTTATTTTCAATTGCAATTTCAATTTCAACGCAAGCCTGTTTGATGTTAACACCGCTTCCTTCGCCGACGATTTGACAGCTTTGTAACTGTTCTTCTAAATCTTTGATAGGTTGTTCAAATTCTAAATATTCCATACAAAAGTGTTTGTTCAATCCAACAAATATAGAAAAGGTTTTTAAGCCAATTATAATAAATGTCGAATGTTTTTCAGATTTTTTACAAGTATTTTAATTTCAAAAGATAAAAAAGCGTCTACAGATTAGACGCTTTCATCGTGTATTTGATCTAAAATTAGATTTTTTCGATAATCATTGCAGATGCTCCACCGCCACCATTACAGATAGCTGCACCACCAATTTTTCCTCCGTTTTGCTCTAAAACATTTAATAATGTAACCAAAATTCTTGATCCAGAATTTCCAAGTGGATGACCAATAGAAACCGCACCACCATTTACATTGACTTTAGAAGCATCAAGGTTTAATAATTTAGTATTTGCAATTCCAACAACTGAAAACGCTTCGTTAAATTCCCAGAAATCAACATCAGCAGCTGTCATATTTGCTTTTTTCAATAATTTTTCAACCGCTTTAGCTGGTGCAGTTGTAAATTTTGAAGGTTCTTGAGAAGCATCAGCATAAGCAATAACTTTTGCAAGAGGTTTTAATCCTAATTCGTTTGCTTTATCTAAAGACATTAATACTAAAGCAGAAGCTCCATCATTAATTGTAGAAGCATTTGCAGCAGTTACAGTTCCGTCTTTAGAGAAAACAGCGCGCAAACCTGGAACTTTATCAAAGTTTACATTTTTATATTCTTCGTCTTCTTTAAAAATAACTGGTTCTCCTTTGCGTTGAGGAATTTCTACAGGAACAACTTCGTTGTC
This sequence comes from Empedobacter sp. GD03739, assembly GCF_029843245.1. Taxonomy (NCBI): domain Bacteria; kingdom Pseudomonadati; phylum Bacteroidota; class Flavobacteriia; order Flavobacteriales; family Weeksellaceae; genus Empedobacter; species Empedobacter sp. GD03739. The sequence continues at coordinate 36,285 of NZ_JAOCHX010000015.1, forward strand.
AAATTTTCCAGCAGCCCAAGCAGCAGCAGATTTTTTGTAAGAATTAATTGCAAACTCATCTTGCTCTTCACGAGAAATATTGAACTCAGTTGCACAAGTATCTCCGAAAAGTCCCATCATTTCTTTGCTGTAGTAATCTTGTAAACCATCGTTCACAATTCCATCTAACAAAACAGTATTTCCGTATTTATTTCCAGTTCTTGCATTTGGTGAATAGAAAGGAACCATCGACATGTTTTCCATTCCTCCAGCAACTACAACATCTGCGTCACCTAAACGAATTGCTTGTGTAGCAAACATTACAGCTTTCATACCAGAGGCACAAACTTTGTTTACCGTTGTTGCAGGAATTGTATTTGGTAAACCTGCTTTTATCATTGCTTGCTTAGCAGGTGCTTGTCCTTCACCAGCTTGCAATACATTTCCCATATATACTTCATCAACCAAAGATCCATCTAAGTTGATTTTATCTAAAGCTCCTTTAATAGCTGTTGCGCCTAAATCTGTAGCTGGAACGTTAGATAAACTTCCCAAAAAAGATCCCATTGCTGTACGAACAGCTGAAACTATTACGACTTCTTTCATTTAATTTGTGATTTGTTGTTTTTATTATGATAACTTAATAATGCAAGATATAAAATTTATAGTAGTATTAATTTGATTTACTTTTTAAAGATTTTTTAAATTTGTTATTGACTTAATACAGATAATTGATTTTTTTTGTTAAAATGATAATTATCTTAGAATAGAATATTTTTTGAAGAATAAAATGATTAAAATGCTGAAGATAAAAATGATATTATTTGGTTTGATTTCGTGTTTTGTAATTACAATCGGAAATGCGCAAACCTTTGATCAAAAATATTTTAAATCAATTTTAGATTCGCTTACGTCAAATTCGTTTGCTGGCAGAGGTTATGTAGAAAATGGAATGACAAATGCTGGAATTTATTTACAAAACGAATTTCAAAAAAATGGATTGAAGTCTTTTTCTAATCGTTATAATCAAACATTTACTTTTCCGATTAATATTATCAAAGATGCAAAACTGAAAATTAATGGAAAAGAATTAAAATATGGAATTGATTTTATTGTAAAGCCAAGTTCTAAATCAATTTCGAAAACCAATTCACCTTTTTATATTTTTGACACAAAAGCCTATGTGGAATCTTTTCAGTCGAAAGATAAAACGAGGGATTTTATTGTGAAAGATGATGAATCGCAAAAAGGAAAACATATTATTTTGCCGCCTTTAGTGACTTCTGTAGATTCTATTCAGAAATATTACAAACAATGGGCGAATATTTATGAGAAAAATGAAAATAAAAATCGAGCGATTTTTAGATTTACATCAGATAAATTGACTTCAAGTCTTAGTCAACGACAATCTTCTATTTCAGAATTTATTATTTCGGATAAATTTTATTCTAAAAATTTAAAAATAAACGATTATTCTATTGATTCAGAGTTAAATAATTCATTCGAAGCAAATAATATAATTGGTTACATTGACGGAAAGAACAATGATAGCGTAATTGTGATTTCTGCTCATTATGATCATTTAGGGAAAGTTGGACAAACTATTTTTCCTGGAGCGAGTGATAATGCGAGCGGAACTGCAATGATGATGGCGCTGATGAAGTATTATTCAAAACATCAGCCTAATTATAGAACAGTTTTTATGGCTTTTGCAGGTGAAGAAGCGGGGATTTTAGGCGCAGATTATTATGTTAATCATCCTCTTTTTCCATTGAATCAAATCAAATTTTTAGTCAATTTAGATATTATGGGAGCGGGCGATCAAGGAATTCAAGTTGTGAATGGTAAAGTTTTTAAAAATCAATTTGAAAAATTAGTTGAATTCAATCAAACAAATAAATACCTAAAAGAAGTTAAAATTCGAGGAGAATCGTGTAATTCCGATCATTGTCCGTTTTATTTGAAAGGTGTTCCGTCGTTTTTTTTTTACACATTAGGAGGAAAAGGTTTTTATCATGATCCCAATGATACAGCTGAAAGTTTGGATTTGAGTTCCTCTGAAAAAGTATATAATTTGTTGAAAGCTTTTATTGATAAGCTATAAAAAAATAATCCGTTCAAAGTGAACGGATTACTAACCAACCTAAACTACTATAAAAAACTCTAAAAAGTAAAAAGAGTGCGAGTAATTCCAAACTTCATAAATCAATTTCGTTATACTCGTTGTTACTCTTTGTCTTACTATCTATGAATAAATTATTTGACACTGCAAATGTCTAACTTTTATGTCTTGTTTGGAAAAATTGTAAAAGATTTTATTTATAATAGTTATAGAGAATATTTATAATAAACGTTTGTTGTCGGATATTAAACTTTGTATTAATTTGTTAAAAACAAACAATAATAGTTAAAGTGTAATTGTATGAAAGCGTACTTTAACACCTTTTTAACTATTTGTTTACGAAAATATGATGAAATGATAAGATTTGAAATCTTTTCAACTAAATTTGATTTTTGAATCGTAAAGACTTCATAAATTTAAACAAATTTTAAACCAAAACGCCAAAATGAGACTTTTTTTATTGGTTTTTTCCTTACATATTGTGTTATTTGTTGATGCGCAAAATGTTAACCCAAATCAAATTCGAACAAAAATTTACGATACTATTTTACAAGATATCCAAAAACAAAGTTTAGAATTTCCGAACAAAAAAATTGTGGTAGATCCTACGATTAATAAGTTTGAAGATTATAAAATGGACGAATTTGGGCTGAAATTAGATTCGGCGAAATATCTACAAGACACTTCAATTTGTTCTAAATTAACAACCTATAAATGCGTTTCGAAATTTGAGATTGATAATTATTCGATTACCAATGTTTACAAAGATGAAGCAGATGCGTTATATCCTGACTTTTATGGGATTTATGCACCAATCGATTCGTGGTACAATTTGATTTATTATGCGGCTGTTAATCATTTTGAGAAGGATAGAGAATTTCAATTTAACGTCTTAATTCCAGTTCGAAATGTGCAAATGAAAAATAAAACGATGAAGGAAAAAATGTTCTTTTATAACGTTTTGTTTGATGAGCAATTTAAGATTCTAAAATTTGAAAAATTATTATTAAAACATTAAAATTCAATCAGAAAAGTTGTAAATTAGCAAGACTCAAATTTTTAATTGATGTTAAACGTTAGCGCTTATATAGACGAGCTTTTGCAGTTATCAAAAGGCAATTTACGGATTTGCCGTATGAATTGGTGGCTTTTAAAATACGAAGATGAATTTGAGAAAGCAATAGAACAAACGTCTTGTAAAAAGTGGCAAAGATGGCTTTATAATGGCGAACATCCGTATCCGTGTGTTTGTCCAAAGCGCGAAAAATTATGTGTTTTTATTGATTTATATCGCGAATTGGATCGTTTGACACAAGTGCAACGTTTAGAGAATTTTTTTCACGAATATTTTCAAAAATTTGAGTTGATTAAAGATTCAAAAGAATCTTTAAAAAACTGGATGAATGATATTCGTCCAACGATTTCGTCCATTTATTTATTGTTGGATAAGAATGATAATCTAAAGATTAGATTTTATAATTCGGATCCAGTTTTGGAAGTGAATATCAATAAAAATGATTATAAATACACTTTGTTGTGTTTGGATATTTTTAACTACAACATGTATGTAAGAGGCATGTAAATGAAAAGAGAGTTGACAAAATCAACTCTCTTTTTTATGAAATAATAGATTAAATATGGCTTATTTAATTAAACCAATTTCTCTTAAACGCTGAGTCAAGAAATCTCCAGCTGTAATATCTTCAAATTGTTTTGGATTTTCTTCTGTTACACAATCTTCTAAAACAGATAAATCCATTTCAGAAACTGGATGCATAAAGAATGGAATAGAAAAACGAGATGTTCCCCATAATTCTTTCTCTGGATTAACCACTTGGTGAATTGTTGATTTTAATCTGTTGTTTGTGTGACGAGATAACATATCACCAACATTAATCACCAATTCGTCGTCAGCAGCAATAGCATCAACCCAAGTTCCATCGTGACGTTGCACTTGTAATCCACGACCTTGCGCTCCCATTAACAATGTAATCAGGTTAATATCACCGTGGGCACCAGCACGAACTGCATCTTTAGGCTCTTCTGTGATAGGAGGATAGTGAATTGCTCTCAAAATAGAGTTTCCGTTTTTTACTTTATCATCAAAGTAAAACTCGTCTAAACCTAAGAATAAAGCCAAAGCACGTAAAACGTAAACTCCTGTTTTTTCTAATTGTTTGTATGTTTCTTCACCATAAGTGTTAAAACCTGGAACTTCATTTACATCAACATTTTCTGGATAGTTGTATTTCGCTTTATCTTCTTCAGATAAATACTGCCCAAAATGCCAAAATTCTTTCAAGTCACCAACAGTTCTACCTTTTGCATGTTCGTTACCGAAAGCTGTATAACCGCGTTGACCACCAATTCCTTCTACTACATAACTTTGTTTTGTTTCTGTAGGTAAAGCGTAAAATTCGCGAACGCTTTTATATAAATTTTCAACTAATTCGTCAGATAAAAAATGTCCTTTCAAAGCAACGAATCCTATTTCTTCGTATGCTTGACCAATTTCGTTGACAAATTTTTGTTTTCTTGCAGGATCATCAGATAAAAAGTCTGCTAAATTAACCGATGGAATTCCGTTTTGTGACATTTATATTTTGTTTTATAAAATTTCTTTTGCAAAGGTATAGAAAGATTTCTTTTGTGAATAATATTGTTAATAACTTTTTTGGGTTGCTATTGGTTTGATTTAAAATTAAATCGTTTAAATGATTTTAATTGGTTAAAACTGTTGTTGTAAGTGAAATATGATTTTATATCTGAATTTTTTAAATTTTTATATTAATAAATATAATTTATTAAAATTACATTATAAATAGTTATTAATAATAGTTGTTTTAAATAATATGAATTAATTTTAAGAATATGAAGAAATATTTATTTGTATTTTTTGTTTGTATTAGCATAATGTTGTTTTCACAAGAGTCTATAAAAACTCCTTTGATATATCTAAGTTGTAAAAAAGTTGAACAGAAGGGAAATGAGGAGTTGAATAAATGTTTTAAACAAAATTTTAGAAAAGATTTTTATAAAATGGTAAGTACGGAATTAAGGTCGAGAAACTTAATTACAAATTATCTTCTTAAAGCTGAATTCAATTTTACTTTTGATGAAAATGGTGTAATTTCTATTTCTGATTTTGAAGGAAGTGAGGATACGAAAGATATCTTAGAAAAGTCTTTATTTAGATTAAATGAGAGAATTAAAGGAGGTAAATATAAAATTATTCCAGCAAAGAATAATGAAGGGAAATTTATAAAAACCACTATAAAAGTTCCATTTCAATATGCATTTGTGAGAAGTTAATTATTAATCTTCTTTCTAATCGTTATCAATCATTCTATATTTGCAAAAATATTTATGATGAAAGATCAATTTTTTCAATATATACAAGACTTACAAAATAAAATTATTACTAAACTTGAACAAGTTGATGGTAAAGCTAAATTTTTAAGAGATAGTTGGGAACGCGAAGAAGGCGGCGGAGGTCTTTCATGTGTTTTAACTGACGGAGCTGTTTTTGAGAAAGCTGGCGTTAATATTTCAAAAGTTTATGGAGAATTACCAGAAACAATGCAAAAAGCGCTAAATGTTTCATCAGGTAAATTTTTTGCTTGCGGATTGAGTTTGGTTATTCATCCAACAAGTCCACATATTCCGACGACTCATGCGAATTGGAGATATTTCGAAATGTATGACAAAGAAGGAAATATTGTTGATCAATGGTTTGGAGGTGGTCAAGATTTGACACCATATTATTTGGATGAAGAAGATGTGATGCATTGGCATATGATTTGTAAAAAAAGTTGTGACGCGCATGATGCAGCTTTTTATCCGAAGTATAAAGAAGAATGTGATAAATATTTTTGGAATACACATCGTGAAGAAGCACGTGGAATAGGAGGTTTGTTCTTTGATTATCTGAAACCAACTCCAGAAAAAACAGTTGAACAATGGTATGATTTTGTAACAGAAGTAGGAAATTCATTTTTAGAAGCCTATATTCCGATTGTTGAAAAGCACAAAAATGATGAATTTTCTGATGAACAAAAGGAATGGCAAGAAATTAGAAGAGGTCGTTATGTGGAATTTAATCTAATTCATGATAGAGGAACTTTATTTGGTTTGAAAACAAATGGACGAATAGAATCTATTTTGATGAGTTTGCCAAAACATGTACAATGGCACTATAATCACCAACCAGAAGAAGGTTCGGAAGAATATAAATTAGTCGATGTTTTGAAACATCCAAAAGATTGGATTTAATCAATAAAATATAAAATGCCTGAACATTTGTTCAGGCATTTTTTTAATCTTCTCTCGATCCGTCATCTGCCATTCTGACCATTTTAGGTGTAAAAGTAGCCACAACATCAACCAGATCTTGTTGTGCAGCCATTACTTCGTGAATATCTTTATACGCCATCGGCGCTTCATCTTTTCCGCCTCCAATTAGTGTAATTCCAAAATCATTCAAATAATCGTTTATCTTGTTTTGTGATAATGATTTAATTGCTTGTGTTCGGCTCATCTTTCGACCAGCACCATGAGAAGCCGAATGAATAGAATTTTCTTCACCTTTTCCGCGAACCAAAAATCCTGGCGCAGTCATTGAACCTGGAATAATTCCCATCACATCTTTAGAAGCTGGTGTTGCACCTTTTCGATGAACAATTACTTCTTCGCCATTGTAAATTTCTTTCCAAGCAAAATTATGATGATTTTCTACTTTCGCTATAACTTCTGCACCGATAGATTTTGCAATTTTTTGATGAATAATTTCGTGACAAGCCGAAGCATATTCACCTGCTAAATTCATGGCAATCCAGTATTCTTGACCTTCTGCAGAATCCAAATCCAAATAAGCTAAATTTTGTGCTTTGTATGGTAGTTTACATATTTCTTTAGCTATTTTAGTATAATGTCCAGCGATTGTAGCACCGAAACCTCTCGATCCAGAATGCGTTAATAACGCTAAATAAGAACCTTTTTTAATGTTCAGTTTTTCATCATCTTCTTTGAAATCAATCAAACCAAATTCTACAAAATGATTTCCGCCACCAGAAGAACCCAATTGCGACCATGCCTTATCTTTTAGATTCTGAATAAATGAATTCGTCTCAAATTTTGCATCATCCAAAATCTGATGTTCTGCTTTGTATTGACCATGAAAACCATGTCCAGCACCAAACTTTGTATTTTTCATCAAAGTTTCTTTTAACGAATCGTGATGTTCAAAATAATGAGAAGCAGGTAAATCATAAATCGATAAAGCCATTCTACAACCAATATCAACGCCGACACCATAAGGAATAATTGCATTTTTTGTTGCTAAAACTCCGCCAATCGGTAAACCATATCCTTGATGCGCATCTGGCATTATTGCGCCAGCAACTGTTACAGGAAGTTTCATGGCAACTTTCATTTGTTCTAAAGCACCATCTTCAATATTTTCTGCACCATAAATGTTGAAATCGTTCGGATTTTCATTCAATTCAATTAAGTTTTCATCTTGTTGAGGTAAATGAATTCCATTGATAAAACCATTTGCAAGCGTTTTGAAAATTTTATCTTCTAAGAAATCTTGGGGAGAAGATAAAACTTGCGCATATTTATCAAGCATTTCTGCTTTTGTGTAACCATTTCTTTTTTTGTTGATTTTTAAGGCAATTCCTAAAATTTCATTTTCAGGATAACCCAAGGCAATCAAATCATTTCCATTGATTGGTTTATTTTGTTGTTCATTTGTTTTCATATAATTTGGTTCTAAGGTTGATTAAAAAATTTTCTATTTTCGAAGAGTTTATTTCGGTTGGAAGAAAATTTAGTTTAGATTTTTCTTCAATTTCTTGTCGTAAATTTTCAGCTTTTTCGATTACTTCTTCATAAGAAAAATCTCCGCTTTTTATTGCCAATAATTCGTCGCGATCTTCTGTTCGTTTTACATTTATATTTCCTGTTTCCACTAATTCTTTCGCAACTTTTAATAGGCGAATCGTGTGCATCATATTTTTACTATCGTAATTTTTTTCATGTGCAATATTTGTTGTGTAACGATCTTCATTTCGCAATTTTATCCAATCCCAATATTCTTTATATTGTTTACAATAAGTGGAATATTCGTCTTTTTGGAAAATGAAATAGGCAATTGGTTTTTCATTTTTAGGAATTTCACTCAAACGAATATCATCATTATTTTCATCTTTTACGATTCCTTTAAAATTCGATTTTTCGTTGTAATAAAGCGCAAATAAATCTTTTGAATGATTGATCTTACTTAATCCACAAAATGCTTGTTTGTAAGAATTTGAAAACATCCAATCAGCGAAAGAAATAGTTTTGTTATCATCAATAATATAACAAAAATCAAGAACTATTTTTCTGTTTTTATCTATTGGATTTAGAAATTTCTTGTTTAAACCTTTTGCTTTTTTGATTTGACTCAATGCATATCCAACAAATGTTTTCTCAACTTCTGATGTGATAAAATCTTTGTAATTTAATTCATCTAACAAAGGCGATTTGTACAAAATATATTCTTCTGGAGTCGCTAAAATTTCTAAACAACTTGGATTATTTTTCAATAACAATTCAATAAATCGACCGATTTCGTAATACAGAATATCATTGGTTTCGTTGCTAATTTGTGCTTGATATTCGAAACCATAAAATTCATTTTTAGGTAAATAAAAAATGCCACGAATATCAGTGTCCGAATTTTTAGTTGCCAAATTATAGGCTTTGCTTCCGCTTATACATTCAAATAGAATTAAATTTTGACTTTTTAGATCTTCTATTGTTAGTTTCATTTTGTTACGGTTTTAATGAAAAATACATTGATTTTGTTTTTATCAAATTCAATTTTTGGTAATTTTTCGGTTTCGATTTTTAATTCATTTTTCAAATTAATTAACCAATCGAAAAGTTCATCATTTTTCGAAATTCTAAAACTTTCATCAACATTTGCTTTGATTTCAAGATATTTATCCACTCGGTTTTCGATTGTTTTATCTCCGATTAAATGTTTTAATTTTTCAAATTCCATCGGAGGAATTGTTTTATTTTCTACAATCCATTTCGCTGAAAGAACCGAACGTAAAGTATAAAACAAACTTTTGAGTTTAATTTCGTTTTGATGTTCCATTTCAATCAATCGCTTTGTTGTAATTCCCAAATAATGCATGGTAACTTTTTGAGAATTGAATTGTGAAGCAGCTAAATTGAACAATTCTTTTTCGAAAATTTCATCAGAAATATAATGAATCGGAGATTGTAAATATTCGTTAATACTCGAATTTGATTTCAACATTAAGCGCAAAACTTTTTGAATATCCCAACCTTTAAAATCCAGTTCATCTATAATTTCTAAATCAATAAAATCATCAATTGGGTCAATTTTTAGATAATCTTCAATTTTTCGTTTGTAAATAAATCGAACATCGTAATCGCTGTCAGTAGAAGGGAAGCCCCAAGCGCGGCTCCCAGATTCTATAGCAAAAAGAATTTTGACGTTATATTTATCTTCTATTTCTTTTAATTTATTTATAATGATTGGTTTCATTTCGTAAACATTGTTTTTAGTTCATTTAACACATTCGATCCGCCAGAAATTGAGATTTCTCCCACTTTATCAGCAATTTTTTCGATGTATTCCATTTCTTTCAATTTCCATAACGTTTCGTTTTCTTCCATCAATTTTGCTGTGTTCAACAAACTTCTTGTCGAAGCAGTTTCCTCACGACGCGTAATCGAATTGGCTTGAGCCGTTTTTTCGGCAATCAAAACGCGGTTCATAATTTCTCTTATTTCTCCTGGAAGAATAATGTCTTTCATACCTGCGTCAATCAATTTTAGACCAATTTCTTGGAATTGAGCTTGATATTTTTGAATGATATAATTCGTTACCGAATTTTTATCCGACATCAAATCATCAAAATTCATGTTTCCAATAAATTCTCTCAAACCTAATTGAATCGCTTGATAAATCATTTTTTCGAAATCTTTGTTCGATTGATAAGCGTTCAACAAATCAGTAATTTGATAATTTACCATAAAATTGATTCGCAATTGCGCTTTATCTTTTGTCAAAATTTCTTGTCCCGAAATTTCAATTGTTTGCGGACGCATATCAAAAGAAACCATCGAAATTTTTGTTTCGTTGTTGTAAAATTGGTATTCACCAGCTTTTAAAACCGAATCAAATTCATTGTCTTTGAACAAAATTCCTTCGAAATATGGTACAACAGAAATGATATGAATTGCACCCGCTTTTCTCAAAATATCAATTTCTCTTTTTGTTAAATTTTTAATTTCTTCAGTAGAATTCAAATCAAATTTTATCGCTTTTAATTGAGTTGAATTCTTCCAAATCATCACGTTTTTATTGTAAAACGAATCATAGATTTGATTGTTTTTGTAAATAATCAACACTTCGTTATGTAATACTTCGATAAAATCTACCATCGATTTCAATGTTTCATTTTCTAAAAACATTGTGTGGTATTTTTCATCAATTATTTCGTTGATGTTTAATTTTTCGATGTTTTTATTAAAGAAAATCCAATAATTTCCTTTTGAGTAAATTTTATCTACTTCGTTATTTTTGATATAGATTCCAATTTCTTGGTTGTTAATTGCTAATTTTTTCATTTTATTATTTTTTATAGGTTTTTACTATTTTTTTTGTCATTCTGAGCCTGTCGAAGAATCTTTATTATGAGATACTGAAACGAGTTCAGGATGACTATTTTTTAATTCTATTCTCGATACAATTTTTCTTTATTTTCATTTCGAAAAATCACTCGAATTGACGAATTATTGTCATTCTGAGTTTATCGAAGAATCTTTTTCTAAATTTTTTAATTAAAAAAGCTAAATCATTTTTCTTTTTTAAAACGGAATTTGAAGTTTGAGCAGCTTATTTTGATTTCTTGTTTTAATCATTTTTTTCAAATCATTTTGACTTGATTTTTTAGTTTAAACTTTTGAAATCAATCATCAACTAAAGTTTCAAATTCAGGTTTTAAGCAAGTTTTTGATCTTATTTCAAATTTATTTCTACGAAATAAACTTTCTATTCGAAAAGAAAACTTTTTAGCTTTTTTTGTTTCCAATGGTGCCCTTTCGGGCGATAAAAAACAGATTAAAAGTCTGATTTTAATGATTACTCTAACCAACTGAGTTATTTCAGTTTACTGAAAGTAGGAATCGAACCTACGACCCATCATTAATGATTGCTATACCGCTTAGCTATTCCAATCGAAATTGAAAATGGGATTCGAACCCATGTGCATCATTGGGATTTTAATTATTCAGAATAGAAGTGATGAAGCATTTTCTACTACAATGCTATACTGAAACATTTGTCAAGGAACAATTAAAATCGTTTGGTTGTTAAACCTTTGACAAAGTTGGAGTAGAAGTGTGCGAATGAATTGCGCAATAAAATATTTTTTCGAAATAATTTGTAAATGATGATGAATAGAGGATTTTATATTGAAAATATTTTGAATAAAAGTTGAAATAAAAATTTCTACGCAAATAGATTGCGTACTTTGAATTGAAATTTGTAGTATTGAACAAAGAAATCAACCATGGCAACCAATAAAATTGCATTAATACGTTATCAAACGATTGATAAATGTCTTCAAAATCATTTCAGAAAATGGACATTAGAAGATTTGATAGAAAAAGTTTCGGAAGCTTTGTATGAATATGAAGGAATAACTTCTGGTGTTTCGAAACGTACAATTCAGGGCGACATTCAGGTGATGCGAAGTGATAAATTGGGTTATAATGCGCCAATTGTTGTTCGAGAAAAAAAGTTTTATGAATATGAAGATCATGACTATTCGATTCATAATTCACCAGTTTCTTCTGCTGATTTAGATAAAATGAAAGAAGTGATTTCGGTAATGAAACAATTGAATGGGTTTAATTATTTTGATGATATGAACGAGATTATTACGCGTCTCGAAAATAATTTATCCAAACAAACGCATCAACAACCAAATTATATTCAGTTTGAGGAAAATCCATTGTTAAAAGGTTTGGAGCATTTGAATCGATTGTATCAAGCAATAGTGAAGAAGCAACCTCTGTTGATTTCTTATCAATCATTCAAAGCAAAAAATCAAGAACCAAAACAACAAGTTTATTATCCGTATTTGTTGAAAGAATACCGTAATCGCTGGTTTTTATTGGCTAAATCGAGAAAAGATAAAAATTTGTATACGTTGGCTTTGGATAGAATTGTTGAGTTTTATGAATTGGCAAATGAACCTTTTGTAGATGAGCAAGAAATTAATTTTGATACGTATTATAACAATGCGATTGGCGTAACGAAAAGTGTGAAAGAAAGGGAGCAGCGTGTTGTTTTTCGTGTGAATAAAAAATTAGCGCCCTATGTGGTGACAAAACCAATTCATGCGACGCAAAAAGTGTTGGAAGTGACGGACGAAGGAACTTTATTTTCGATAGAAGTTGTACATAATTTTGAGTTGGAACGAGAACTTTTAGGATTTGGAGAAGAAATAGAAATTCTTGCTCCAAGATTAGTGAAAAAAAGAATCAAAACACGATTAGAAAAAGCATTAGAAAAATATAAAAAATAGAATTTCTTTCATACATTTAATTCATTAAAAACTAACTTAAATGATATGGAATAAAAGAATAATGACACTTTTGAGTGTCTTTTTATTAATCTTCTCGACAAGTTTGTTTGCACAGAAAGCGAGTGATTCTGTGAAAAAATATATCTATTTAACTTTTGATGATGGACCTTTGAATGGAAGTGAAAATATTGATGAGGTTTTCAAAAATGAGAAGTTAAAAGTGACTGTTTTTCTTGTTGGAGAACATGTGGAGAAAAATAAAACAATGACGGATTATTTTAAATATTACGAAGATAATCCTTACATCGAAGAATGTAATCATAGTTGGACGCATGCGAATGATCAGTACAAAAAGTTTTATAGTAACGAGCAAACGTCGGTTGAGGATATTTTGAAAAACCAATCGATACTAAAATTACAAGATAAAATTGTTCGTTTACCAGGAAGAAACATGTGGAGATTGGACGGAAAATCGAAGAATGATGGAGCTTCTGGTGTACAAACGGCTGATGGTTTAGCAAAGTTGGGTTATAAAGTTATTGGTTGGGATTTGGAATGGACGCATCATGGAAAAGATGGAACACCGGTGCAATCTGTTCAAGCGATTTATAAACAAATTGTTAATCAATTAGAATCGAATAAAACCTTTACAAATAATAATATAGTTGTGTTAATTCATGATGAGATGTTTCAGAATAAATGGGAAGAGTCCGAATTGAAACAATTGGTTGATCTTCTTAAAAAACATGATAACTATATTTTTGAGCAAATAAAATTTTATCCTCAATAAAACTTTTATAAAATACAAAAGCTGTCCAAAATTAGACAGCTTTTTATATGTAGTAATTTGTATAAATTAGTCTCCCATCATTCCTCCAACTAAAGAATTGACAATTGCTAAAACAATACCAAATAATAATGCGTACCAGAATCCGTCAACATGGAAACTGTCTCCCATAATTGCGCTTGCTAATAAGATAATAATTGCTGTAATCACAAAAGAAAATAAACCTAATGTTAAGATTGTTACAGGTAAACTAATAATGTTTAAAATTGGTTTTACAACAGCATTTAAAAGTCCGATAACAAGTGCAACAATAATCGCAGAACCATATCCTTTTACAGATACTCCAGGTAAAATGTTAGCAAGTCCGAAAACAACTAATGCTGATACCAAAAGATTAATAATAAAGCCCATAATTTGTATTTTTTAGATTAATATATCTAAATTAAAATCAAAAGCTTTGCCAAATTGTTAAAAATTTTAATAAAAATAAAAAAAGCTCAGAAATTTCTGAGCTTTAGTATTATTGTATTGAGAAGATATTCTTTTTATAATTGTTCAAAAAGATATTTCATGTTGACTTCTTTGTCGATAATTTGAGCTAACTCATTAATATTAACACGTTTTTGCTCCATTGTATCACGGTAACGTAAAGTAACAGAATTATCGTTTAATGAATCGTGGTCAACAGTGATACAGAAAGGTGTTCCAATCGCATCCATACGACGGTAACGTTTACCGATAGTATCTTTTTCTTCGTACATTACGTTGTAATCTAAACGTAATTTCTTCAAAATTTCTTTCGCTAATTCTGGTAAACCATCTTTCTTTACCAATGGTAAAACAGCAGCTTTAATTGGCGCTAATGCAGCTGGTAAAGATAATACAACACGTTCTGATCCATCTTCTAAAACTTCTTCTTTCAATGAATTTGAGAAAACTGCTAAGAACATACGATCCAAACCTACAGAAGTTTCTACCACGTAAGGTGTGTACGATTCGTTTGTTTCGTTATCGAAATATTGAATTTTTTTACCTGAATGTTGTTCGTGAGCTTTCAAATCGAAATCTGTACGAGAGTGAATTCCTTCTAATTCTTTGAATCCGAATGGGAATTTAAACTCAATATCAGCAGCAGCATTTGCATAGTGCGCTAACTTTTCGTGGTCGTGGAAACGGTAATTATCATTTCCTAAACCTAATGTTTGGTGCCAACGTAAACGTGTTTCTTTCCATTTTTCGTACCAATCTAACTCTGTTCCTGGTTTTACGAAAAATTGCATTTCCATTTGTTCAAACTCACGTTGACGGAAAATAAATTGACGTGCAACAATCTCATTACGGAAAGCTTTACCAATCTGAGCAATTCCGAAAGGTAATTTCATACGTCCAGATTTTTGTACGTTCAAGTAATTTAAGAAAATACCTTGAGCCGTTTCTGGGCGCAAATATAAATCCATTGCCTGATCAGCTGTTGCACCTAATTTTGTTCCGAACATCAAGTTGAATTGACGAACTTCTGTCCAGTTTTTAGAACCAGTTACAGGATCAGCAATTTCTAATTCTTCAATCAAAGCTTTTACATCATCTAAATCTTCGTTTTCCAAAGATTTTCCCATGCGCGCTAAAATTGTATTGATTTGATTTTGATATTCTACAACACGAGGATTTGTCGCAACAAATTGATCTTTATCAAAAGCATCACCGAAACGTTTTGCAGCTTTTGCAACTTCTTTCTCGATTTTACCTTCAATTTTTGCACAATGATCTTCAATTAAAACATCGGCACGGTAACGTTTTTTAGAATCTTTGTTATCAATCAAAGGATCATTAAACGCGTCAACGTGGCCCGAAGCTTTCCAAGTAGTAGGGTGCATAAAAATAGCAGAATCAATGCCGACAATATTTTCGTGCATTTGTACCATTGCTTTCCACCAATATTGTTTGATGTTATTTTTTAGCTCAGCTCCGTTTTGACCATAATCGTAAACGGCTGATAATCCATCATAAATCTCACTCGACTGAAAAATGAAACCATATTCTTTCGCATGAGAAACTACTTTCTTGAAAATATCTTCTGACATAATTAATTGTGTGTTCTTATTTAAAGTGCAATTTTAGTGATTTTTGATGACTATTGAGGTATATTTTGATAAAATCGTAAGGCTTTAATCGCTTATTCTATTTTTTGAGAAGATTATTAACAAAATGATTGATTTTACTATTCGAGTTATTTCAATTTCAATCAAAAAAAACATACTTTTAAATCATAAAAAAAAGATAACCCTATGAAAAAAATTATTCTTCCTGTTCTATTATTAAGTTTTGTTACAAGTTGTAATTCTAATAATTCATCTAGTTCATCAACAGAAAATAAAATTGAAAGTGAAGTGAAAGATTCGGTTAAAGAATCGGATGTTAATTATAATGTTGCGCTTGATTTTATGAATAATTATGTTGATTATATCATGGATACAATTGGAAAAATAAACGAAGATGAGTATATCAAGCAAAATGAATTATTGACGCAAAGTTTTAAAGATCGATACAAATTTGTGCAAGATTCTGCTTTTAAAGTTAAGCCAGAAGTTGGGTTGGATTTTGATCCGATTGTCGATGGACAAGATTTTCCTGATAAAGGATTTAAAATAAAATCGATTGATAAAGCAACAGGTTTAGTGACTTTGCAAGGGATAGATTGGCAAAATTTTGAAGTTGTTTTGAAAATTGTTAACGAAAACGATAAATCGTTGGTAAATGGTTCTGGGATTATTAATATTCCGACGAACAAACAGGCAAGAAGATAAAGTGATGAAAACTGAAAATTCTATAAGAAACTTTGAAAATGATATAAATTTCAGTTTGTTTTGATTTGAATTTTTTGTTTATTTTTGTCCAACATGAAAATGCAACATTACATAAAGTATGTTTTGTCGGTGGTTTTGATTTTTTCAAATCTTAGCTACGCATTTTCTATGCATTTTTGTCAAGGAGTGGTGGAGCAAGTGAAGTTGAATCATTTGGATAATAATTCGCACGAAATGGGAGTTTCTACTTCGTGTTGTCCTCCAAAAACAGAAAAAAAACATTGCGAATTACCGGAAAACAATAAATCTAAAAAAGATGATTGCTGTAAGGATATTTCATATTCGGATAAGTTTGTAGAAAAGCAAACTGTCAAAATTCAAAAACTTATTCCGATTAGTTTTATAGTTTCTGAAATTCTTCAAATTAGAATTCCGATTCAAGATGAAGAGGTGAGCAATCAATCTAGTTTCCTTGATTTTTATGTTGCGTCAAATGCACCGCCAAATTATATACTCAATTCTCAGTTAACATTTTACGAAGGGTAATACCCGTTTATTTTTTGATTAAATTAATCAGAAAACAATACGCTATTATCTAAATATTAAAGTATTTGATGAAAATCTAATCAACAAGTACACAATAATAAATAGGCATTGAGCCTTAAATCGTAAAAATGAAAAAAATATTCACTTCAGTATTTATACTAAGTGCTGCGTTTTCTTACGCACAATCTACTTTAAAAGGAAAAATTACAGATCAAAATCAACAACCAATCGTTGGAGCAGAAGTGTTTTGGCAATCGTCAGATATTACTGTTATTACAGATGAAAAAGGAAACTTTGAGATCGAAAATTATCAACCAACCTCAATTTTAGGTGTTTTTTATGACAATGAAACAACAACTTTTAAGGAATTAAAAGACGAATTTCAGAATATCACCATCAATGTAAAAGATCATTTTGGGGATACTTCGTTGAATGAAGTTGTGGTTCGTGATACAAGTAGTTCGCTTAAAAAATCGAAGTTTGCAACCAATATGACGACAATGACTGGAAAAGAATTGTTGAAAGCAGCATGTTGTAATTTAGCTGAATCTTTCGAGACAAATCCTTCTATTGATGTCAATTTTTCGGATGCTGTGACAGGAAATAAGCAAATTAAAATGTTAGGTTTAACCTCTCCTTATATTTTGATTGCAGAAGAAAATATACCAAATGTTCGTGGAGCTTCTCAAGCTTTTGGGCTTAGTTTTACGCCAGGAACTTGGGTAGAAAGTATTCAGGTGACGAAAGGTGCTGGAACGGTGATTAATGGTTACGAAAGTATTTCTGGGCAGATTAATACAGAATTAATAAAACCTTCAAATGATATTCCGTTGTTTGTGAATCTTTATGGTTCGACAGATTCTCGTTTTGAAGGAAATGTGCATTTGAACAAAAAATTGAATGATAAATGGAGTACTTCTTTGTTTATGCATGGAAATGCACGCGTTTCGAAGAATGATATGAACGATGATGGATTTTTAGATAATCCGCTTGGACACCAAGTTAATGTAATGAATCGTTGGCAATATCAAAACTTAGAAAAAGGTTGGGTCGGATTTTTATCTGCAAGATATTTGAATGATACAAAACAAGCAGGACAAGTTGATTTTGATAAAGATCGTGATAAATTAACAACAAATTATTGGGGGTCAGAAATCAATACAAATCGTGTGGATGTTTCGTCAAAAATTGGGTATGTTTTTCCAGAAATGCCTTATCAAAGTATGGGATTACAAACGGCGTTTAGCTATCATAAACAAGATTCTTACTTTGGATTGAATCAATATGATATCGAACAACAAAGTTTTTATGCCAATTATATTTTTAGTTCGATTATTAGCAATACAAAAAATAAATTCTCTACAGGAGCTAGTTTTACATACGATAAATTCAAGGAATTTGTAGCGCTTCCAACGGATGCGAATTATGATCGAATTGATAATTCTGCAGGAGCATTTTTCGAATATACGTTTGATAATATGAAGAATTTCAATATGATTGCTGGGCTTCGTGGAGATTATCATAATCGAATGGGCTTTTTCTTGACACCGCGTTTGCATACGCGTTATATGCCAGTAAAAGGAACAACAATAAAAGCGTCGGTTGGTCGCGGAAAACGAATCAATAATATATTTGCAGAAAATCAGAATTTATTTGCATCTTCAAGACAATTTAATATTCTGGGCGATGGAAATGGAAAAATATATGGTTTAGATCCAGAAATTGCATGGAATTATGGATTTAGCGTAACACAAGAATTTAAATTATTTGGTAAAAATGCAGATGTTACAGCAGATTTTTATCGAACAGATTTTCAAAATCAAATCGTAACTGATATCGATTATTTGGCTCGTCAAGTAAGATTTTATAATTTAGAAGGAGATTCGTATGCAAATTCGTTCCAATTTGATTTTAATTATAATCCATTCACAAATTTCAAAATTAGAGCATCTTATAAATATTACGATATCGCAACAGATTATGAAAAAGGAAAATTAGAACGTCCGTTGCAAGCGAAACATCGTTTCTTTACAAATTTAGAATACGAAACACGCGAAAGAAATGGTAAAAATTGGCGTTTTGATGCAACGTATAATTGGATTGGAAAACAGCGTTTACCAAATACATCAGATAATTTACCAGAAAATCAGTTGAATGAATATTCGAATCCATTTGGGACAATTAATTTCCAGATTACACGTGTTTTTTCAAAACGTTTTGAAGTATATATTGGAGGAGAAAATGTAACGAATTATCAACAACATCGCGTAATTTTAGGAGCAGATAATCCTTTTGGTTCAAATTTCGATAGTTCGATTGTTTATGCGCCAATTTTTGGACAAATGTATTACGCTGGATTAAGATTTAGTTTAAAATAAAAATCATAAAAAATATAAAATAATGAAAAAATTATTAGCCTTTGCTTTGGTTGCGACTTTAGGAATTAGCGCACAAGCACAAAATAAAAATGCAAAACACGATTTACACGTTAAAGGAAATTGTAGGCAATGCAAAGATCGTATAGAAAAAGCAGCTTATGGTGTAAAAGGTGTAAAATCTGCTGAATGGGATAGTAATACGCAAAATTTACATATTATATTGAATGAGAAAAAGAGTAAAGTGGATGATGTAGAAAACGCTGTAGTAGCGGTTGGTCACGATACTGATAATAAACGTGCAGAAGAAAAAGTGTACGGAAATTTACCTTCTTGTTGTTCATATGATCGTGAAGGTTCAGCTGGGGAAGCTAACACGCATAGTCATTAAAAGATTTTAAAATACAAAAAAGGGATTTCAATTAGAAATCCCTTTTTTGTTTATAAGATGTTAATAGTTTAAAAATGAAAATTTTATTTTTAACTTTTAGTTAACATTAACATTCTATATTTATGGCTTTCCTTTTTTGGAAAGAAACAAATAAATTAATTGAAGTGAAAATAGGTCAAATTGTAGAAATTCCAAAAAATTCTTCTATTTATAATATGGAAAAACCATCTTTTCAATCAAAAGAAGAAGAACTTTCTTGGAAGGTAAACCAAAGAAATTATTCTTTGTTTGATGGTTTTATTGTGGGAGAACATACTGGAATAGAAAAATTTGAAATAGGACAACGAAAAGGTTTAAATGTTAGCGGAAAAGAATTTCCGGTTTATGTGATTGGAATTGATGAACGCGAAAACAGAATTTTTATAGGACAAGGAAAAAATCATCCAGGCCTTTTTACAGATGTATTCTTTTTTGAAGAACAAAATATAAGTTGGTTAGAAAAACCATTTTTAATCAATGAAATAGAAGCTAATGTTGCATCTACATATTTGAAAGAAGAAATAAATGCGAGGTTTTATCAATTTGGAAAAATCTATTTTTTGGAGTTCGAAAAACAAATTCCTTTGATAATGAAAAATTACACATTAAGGCTTTCTTATGAAAACAAGGAAGTTATACTATTAAACAAATAATTGTTATTAAAATGAAATTGAAATTTACTTTTTTATCATTTGCTTTAGCATTATTCGCACAAGCTCAAAAAGCACCTGCGTATTATTCAAGCATTAATTTTAGTAAAACGAAGAATGAGTTGAAAAATGATTTTGCTAAATTAATTACTGATACTCATAAGCAAAATGTTTCTTATTCAGAAGGTTTGAAAAATTTATTTCAAACAAGTGATGCCGATCCTCAAAATCCATCTAATTTATTGTTGATTTATGGATCTCAGAGTTCTGGTACACATCAAAGAAGTCGTGCTTTTTCAGGATCTTGGAATAGAGAGCATGTTTATGCAAAATCTAAAGGAACACCAAATTTAGGAACTTCTGGACCTGGATCAGATGGACATCATTTACGTCCTGCTGATGTCACATTGAATAGTACTCGTGGAAGTTTGCTTTTTGATGATGGAGTAGGAGCAATGGCAATGAAAACGAGTCGTGGTGGTTGGTATCCAGGTGATGAATGGAAAGGAGATGTTGCGAGAATTTTAATGTATATGTATGTACGTTATGACAAACGAACTTTACCTCTTAACATTACTTTTGGACCAAGTACATATTCATCAGATTTCCCTGATATTCTTTTGAAATGGAATGTAGAAGATCCTGTTTCGCAATTTGAAATTCAAAGAAATAATGTTGTAGCGAATGTTCAAGGAAATAGAAATCCGTTTATTGATAATCCATATTTAGCAACTGTTATTTGGGGAGGTCCTAAAGCGCAAAATAATTGGCCAGAATCTTTTGGTGAAGGAGGAGGTTCTGAAGAGGATACTGAAAAACCTACTGTGCCAACAAATTTAGCTTCAACAACGATTACATCATCAAGTGTGTCGTTAACTTGGACAGCTTCTAGAGATAATGTAGGTGTTAATAAATATGATATTTATGTAGACAATACATATAATACAACTGTTTATAGTAATAACGGAACAGTTTCTGGATTAAATCCTTCGACAACTTATTCTTTTTATGTTGTAGCAAAAGATGTAGCTGGAAATAAATCGGATAATAGTACTGTAATTCAAGTAACAACAAAAGAATCTAATATAGGAGGAGGTTCAGGAGAAGGAACAAGCTGTGGAACAGAGGATTTTGAAAATATTCCATCTACAGGAAGTACACCTCCAGCATCATCTTATACAGATAGAACTTGGTCGAATAGAGGAATTGTGTGGACTGCAATAAATGCAAGAACAGACAAACAAATTTATATCGATGGAGATAGTAATAAAGCAATTTGTATTAGAAAAGGAAATTTAAAATCATCTACAATTTCTGGAGGAATAGGTTCTTTATCAGTAAAAACATATCTTCCTTTTGCAGATTCTGATGGATTTTATACATTAAAAA
The DNA here is from genome assembly GCF_029843245.1 of Empedobacter sp. GD03739. NCBI lineage: Bacteria > Pseudomonadati > Bacteroidota > Flavobacteriia > Flavobacteriales > Weeksellaceae > Empedobacter > Empedobacter sp. GD03739. The sequence continues at coordinate 57,986 of NZ_JAOCHX010000015.1, forward strand.
TTAATGGAGAAGTAAAAGGACAAATACCTTATTCTAAAACAGCTAAAACAACAAAAATTGATAATATTAATGTTGAAGGAGATGTTGTAATTGAGTTGATAGATGAAACTTCAAATAACCGTGTTTCTTTTGATAATTTATCATGGACTTGTTACGAAAGATTAGCAACAGATGAGGTTAAAAAACAAAATAATAAATTAGTTATTTATCCTAATCCAGTTAAAAATCATGAATTTGTTGTCAATGGAATTGAAAATAAAGAAACTATTCAAATTTTTACTATCAATGGACAATTAGTCCAAACAATTCAAAATGTAACAAATAACTCTAAAGTTAAATTGAATAAATTAACAAAAGGTGTTTATATTATTAAAACGAAAAATCAATCTAATAAGATTATTGTAGATTAAAAAAATATCATCTTAATGATAAACAAAAAAAATCCATCTCATTTGAGATGGATTTTTTTGTTATATATTTTTCAATTACTGAAACATATCTTTTACACGTTCAAAGAATGATTTTTCATTTTTCGAAGGTTCTGGTGAGAAATGATCATCGTCTCTCATTTTTTCAAAATACGCTTCTTGATCTTTCGATAAATGAGTTGGTGTCCAAATGTTAACATGCACAAATAAATCACCTTTTCCGTAACCGTTCAAATCTGGTAAACCTTGACCTTTTAAACGTAATACTTTTCCTGATTGAGTTCCTTTGTCAATTTTAATTTTTACTTTTCCATTAACCGTCGGAATTTCTTTAGAAGCACCTAAAACAGCATCTGGGATAGAAATATACAAATCAAAATGTAAGTTGTTTCCATCACGTTTCAAAGTGTCGTGTTCTTCTTCTTCAATCAAAACAAGTAAATCACCAGGAATACCATCAAAAGGCGCATCGTTACCTTTTCCACGAACTTGCAATTGAATTCCTTCTCTTGCTCCAGCAGGAATTTTAAGATCGATTGTTTCCTCAACTTTGATTAATCCTTGATTATTTGCTCCCGAAGGAATTTTGTCTGCAACTTTTCCTACTCCTTGACAAGTTCCACAAGTTGTAGCAGTTTGCATTTGTCCTAAAAATGTGTTGGTAACACGGACTTGTTGTCCAGAACCGCCACAAGATGGACATGTTTTAGATGTAACGCCATCTGCTTGTTTAAAACGTTTAACTTTTACTTTCTTTTCGCAACCGTTAACCATTTCTTCTAAGTTCAATTTTACGCGAATACGCAAATCAGAACCTTTCATTCGACGTGGACCACGAGATTGACCTCCAAATCCACCACCGAATCCTCCGCCTCCAAAGATATCGCCGAAATGAGAGAAAATATCTTCCATATTCATTCCGCCGCCACCGCCGAATCCTCCGCCCATTCCTGCATGTCCGAATTGGTCGTAACGTGCACGTTTGTTGTCGTCGCTTAAAACTTCGTAAGCTTCTGCAGCTTCTTTAAATTTATCTTCTGCCTCTTTGTCACCAGGATTTTTGTCAGGGTGATATTTGATGGCAAGTTTACGATAGGCTTTCTTGATATGCTCTGATGTTGCAGATCTTTCGACCTGCAATATTTCGTAATAATCTCTTTTTGATGACATTTTCTTAATCTAAATTATAATCCAACAACAACTTTCGCGTAGCGAACTACCACATCATTTAATAAATAACCCGTTTCTACAACGTCTACAATTTTTCCTTTTAAATCCTCCGTTGGAGCAGGAATTTGAGTAATTGCTTCGTGTAAATCAGTATTGAAATCGTCTCCAGCTTTAGTCTCCATTTCTTTCAAACCTTTTGCACGTAACGTTTCTACTAATTTATTATTGATTAATTCAACACCTTGATGTAAGCTGTCGTCTCCTGACTTTTCAATTTGATTTAAAGCGCGTCCAAAATCATCTAAAACAGGTAATAAAGATGTAATAACTTCTTTATTTGCCGTCTTGAAAATGTCCATACGTTCGCGCGAAGTACGTTTTTTGAAGTTGTCAAACTCTGCAAATAAACGTAAATATTGGTCTTTTTCTTTTGCTAATTGTTCCTTAACAATTTCTAATTCTGACTTTCCAGCAGTTTCTTCTTGTGGTTGTTCTACAGTGTTATCACTCTCTTGAACGTTTTCTTGAAGATTCTCGTTCTCTAATTCTTCGTGTATATTTTGGTCAGACATATTCTTATTAGTTTTTTTGTTTCTGATTGAATCAAATAGTTTGCCAATGCCCATTATGTGTCGTTTTGTCAGATTTTAAATAAAAAAGAAGCACTTCTGTCGTTAGAAGTGCTTCGGTAAATGTATAAAGTTTTTTTGATTTGAGTTTTAGTAGAATTAAATTTCGTCACTTCGAGTGATTTTCAAAGAAAATTGTATCGAGAAGTTAGATGAAATAATATTTTCTTATTTATCAAAGTGTTATTCTAAACTTGTTTCAGAAACACATCTTGCGAGTTTTACTTTGAGGATGCGAAGTTGAAATGAATTCAACTTGACATTATAAGGATAAAAAATTATCTTAAAACTTAAAATTAATCTTTCCATTCAAGAAACGTCCTGTCAAATAATTTGGCATTGTGTAAACTGCACTCGAATTTACGTCGCGAATCCATGAATTACTGATTTCGTTTTTAATATCAAACACATTGAAAACATCTACACCAATCGAAATTTCTTTGAAATTACTCCAGAATGTTCCTTTTGATGGTTTCAATTCTTTTTGATTAATAATTTCTTTCACAAAACCAATGTCAACACGTTTGTAATCTGTCAACGTTGTTTGGTATTGGTAAGGATCTGCAAATTGTGGTGCTCCGTTTGGTAAACCAGAAGCATAAATCAAATTTACATTCACTTTGAAAGATGGTAAAAACTCCATATAATCTTGGAAAAATGCAGATAATTTGAAACGCGGATCTGTTGGTAATGGAATATTTCCTCTGTCATCAATATTTTGATAAGCGCGCGCATACGAAGCCGAGAACCAAGAATCGATTCCTGGAACAAACTGCCCAAATAAATGCATGTCAAGTCCATACGCATAACCTTTGGAGTTGTTATCTGCCGTATAACGAATTCTTACATTGTCTACATAATACGGATTCAAATCGTTTAAGATTTTGTAATAAACCTCAGTTGTTAATTTGAACGGACGATCCATCCATTTGAATTCGTAATCGTTTCCAAATATAAAATGAATTGATTGTTGCGATTTTACTTTATCATTCAAAGAACCATCTAAACGACGAATTTCGCGATAGAAGGGAGGTTGATAATAAATACCTGTCGAAAAACGGAACAACATATCGCTTTCCCAATCTGGTTTAACAGCGATTTGAGCACGAGGCGAAACAGTTGTTTCTTCGTTAAAATCCCAATAAGCTGCACGTACACCAGCGTTGAACATCACTTTCGCATCATTCCACATAAATTTGCTTGTATATTGTGCGTAACCTGAAATACGATTGGTTTTTAAATTATTTTTTGAATTGACATAATAACTTAAATTCAAACCATTTCCTGGATTTGGATTCATAACATATCCTGTCGAATCGATTGCTTGCCATTCACCTAATAAATCACGAATATCTTCTTGTTGAAATTTTGCACCCCACTCAATATCATTGTTTCCATTGATTTTATATTTTCCTTTGTGTTGAATTCCAGCAACCAACGCATCAAAATTATTTCGTGCATGATCGATTTGCGAACCAACATCATTCGTAGAAGTAGCATGGCCTTTTTCGTCTACTTCGGAAATGAAATAAGAACCTTGAATATCAAAATATTCGCGCTCTTTCGAATGATAAGCAAAAAGGTCTAACCCTAAATCTACTTTAGAATTTGGTTGATATGTAAATGATAAACTTCCTGTTTCTGTCGCAAATTTATCATCCTCTTTTCCGTCATAAAAAACAGTTAGCAACAACGGAGTATCCATTGTGTTGATGTACGTATCACGTTTTACAGGAAACATTTCGTAGCGCGAACGTGACATTGTCCCCAAAAATGCAACATTCCATTTATCATTTAATTTATAATTGATATTGGCTTGTACATCGTAATATTCGGGATTGAAATTGGTATCACCTTTTAAGGTATTCAACACTAAATTTCTGTTTTGATAGCGCGCTCCAACAATTGCCGAAAGTTTTTTGTCTTTAGAACCTCCGCCTAATGTCAAACTTCCGCCCATTAAACTTGCTTCTAATTGTCCTTCAAATTTTGTTGGGCGTTTGTAGGTAACATCTAAAACAGAAGACATTTTGTCGCCGTATTTTGCTTCCCAACCACCAGCAGAAAAGTTGATAAATTGCGTCATCGCAGGATTTACAAAACCTAAACCTTCTTGTTCGCCAGAACGAATCAATTGAGGTTTATAAACTTCGATTCCGTTAACGTAAATTAAATTTTCGTCATAATTTCCTCCGCGAACCATATATTGCGAACTTAATTCTGTATTCGAATTTACGAAAGGCAATGTTTTCAATAAATCGGCAACTCCGCCAGTCAAACTTGGTCCTTGTTGCATTTGCGCAGCACTCAAAACGGTACTTTGCAAAGGTTTATTTTTATTGGATTGAAAAGAAATAGTTGCTTCACCTAATTCGATTGCATTGGTTTGATCAGGAACTAATTGAACAAAAATCTCTTTCTTGTTTTTATCTTTTAGCGTAAAAGTTTGTGCAAACGAATGATAACCATTGTTGTTAAAAGTTACGGTAACGGAAGAATTTGATGGAATATCAATTTTGAAATTACCATTTTGATCTGTAAAATAAGATTGATCGTTGACAATAATCTCAGCTTCACTAATTGGAATTCTATTTTCGTCGACAACTTTACCATTAATTTGCGCAGTTTGAGCAAATAAAATTCCACCCAAAAGAGATAAACTTATGGTACTAAGAAATCTTTTTGAATGTTGTAGAGTATGTTGCTGTGTTGTTTTTTTCATCTTTCACGTTTAATTCTAATTGATGGTTGCCAACCGAAATCTGTTCTTTGTTCAAATTAATTGATAATCGTTTAATTTTTTGATCATATTCGGCTAAAACCCACTTACCATCGATATAAGCTTTATAATCTTTTATCCCAGATTGTGCATCATCAATTGTAAATTTGATAATAGCATTAGCTTGAGTAAATTGACTATCTGATTTGATATTTAACGGAGTAATTGTGTTTAGTATTGTCAATTAAAATAGAAAAAACACCAAAATCTTTTGGATTTGCAACAAGCTTTCCATTTTTGAGCTCTGTTGTTAAATAATCTTTTTTCCAAGCACCTCTTTTTTGATATTCGCGTACAATAACAGCTTTGTCCAATTGCGCTGTCGGAATGTCAGCAGTCGGTTCTATTGCTAACGTGTAAGTTTGATGAACTGGCATATAATAATCGCCCACCCAATGTTTACCATTCGAGAATTTATAAGCTAAATCAAAATCTTCATAAAAAATATTTTTAGGGAAAAATATTTCGATTCCATCAGATTTGAAATGATTTTCTTTGTTCCACAACATTGGATTTGTTTCAGGAAGTTTTGCAGAGTCTACAAATGCTTTTCCATTAACTGTAAAAGATTGCGAAGATAAATTTCCTGCATAATCAGAAACGTCAATTTTTACTTTGTACGATTTTCCTTCTTCAAGTTCTAAAATTCCATTGTTTTTTAGATTTGAATACATTCTGACAGGATTCCCATCTTTCACAAATCCTTGATACACCCAACTGTTATTTTTCTGAATATCGCCATAATCGCAAACACTATTTATAGCTCGCGCTTCATCAAACGAAAAACGATTAGAAGTAAACGTATAAATCGGTTCATCATTCACATAAATATTAATTTGATGAACTCCATTGTTATTTTCTGCTCCATTGTGTTTGTCATAGGCTTTTACACCAAAACCTATTGCGCCAGAGGCAGAAATTGTACCTCCATTTACCACAACAACACGATTGGTTTTTTGATTCACATCGCCATAAATTGGATAAGCATATAGGCCTAAAATAGATGGTTTTCGAGTATCAGGTAAATCAAAACCGAAGTAAAAAGGATTAATTGGTTCTTCTGTTTTGGTATCACGAATTTCGAAATGTAAATGTGGACCTCCAGAACCTCCAGAATTTCCAGAAAGAGCAATCAAATCGCCCATTTTTACAGGAAGTTCGTTTGGTTTTGGATGCAATTCTATCTTAAACGTTTCGTTTGCATATTGTTGTTTGCGCACATATTCTTGCAATTCGGGCGTAAATTCTCTCAAATGGGCATAAACAGAAGTATATCCGTTTGGGTGATCGATATAAAGTGCATTTCCATAACCTGTTGGCGAAATATTAATACGAGAAATGTAACCATCACCAATTGCTTTTACTTTCAGACCTTCGCGTTGTTGCGTTTTGATATCAAGTCCAGCATGGAAATGATTGGCACGTAATTCTCCAAAATTTCCAGCCAAATAATTGGTAATTTCTAAAGGATTTTGGAAGATATTTTTTGGATATGTTTCAGATTTTGGTTGTTCTGATCGTTGTCCAAAAACAACAGAACTTAGTAATAAGTTTAGGAAAATTGGCTTAATCACTTTCATTTTTTCTTTTCAATAATTAACAAATCAGTTAAAAGTAAACTAAATCTTTTACAAACCTCCTTAATCTTTTGAATTTCTGAAAATTATTTGGAGATAAATTTTTGTAAAATAAAATTAAATAAATGATTATCAATATTTTGTATTTGTAAAATAATAAACAAGTAAAAGAAAAGGATTTTAGTGAATGATTGAGAAATGATGAAAGTAATTTTAAAATCAAACATAAAAAACATCATCATGAGAAAAATTATTTTAGCACTTTTAATAGTTGTTTCTATCGTAAGTTGTAATGAATACAAAGGTTCAGAAAGTAATGCAGAATTGGCTGCTGATGCGAAAGAAGAAGTTGCGGTTTCTAATGCTGCAAATTTAGAAGTAGAAGGGAAGGTTTTTAAATCGAATGCGTTGATCGAAATGAAAGTAAAAGATGCGATGAAAGATGCGGTTCAAATCGAAGAAAATGCGATTTCGTTGAATGGATTTGTTTTGAATAGTGAAATGATTAATCAAATTTTAGATTCGGATATAGTTGAATTATCTGAAAACATAATATGACAATACTATTTTTCTCTAAATTGCCTATTTATAAGGTTTTATAGAATGTTAAAGTTTCAATTTGAAT